>NZ_JBXEJO010000065.1:0-55404 GCF_056837965.1 Bradyrhizobium ferriligni | reverse complement strand
AACCATGCCCGCCGTACGTCACGCCATCGTTGATCTCATCCTTCGACCGCCGTCTCAGCAGTGCCCGTATTGCCGAAAGCAAATCCTTGAAAAACAGTGGCGCAAACCAATTCTGCCAAAGTAGTGCTAGGGTGTGTACGCATAATTCGTCGCATCCGCCATGCTTCCGGAAGCCGGCGCTAAACCCGACATCGCCGTAGGGGTTCGCCCTATCGCCCCAACCCGCGCGCTTAATGAGCGCTTAACGCTTTTGCGCAACAGATAGGATCACCAGCGCGGAATTAGTCCTAGTAATGAGTGCGAGCCGAGCTCCCGAGGAGGGGAAATCGGATGGGACTGCTTGTTGTCGGAGCGCTGGCAGGAATCCTGATCGGCTTTGGCTGGTTCGCGCCTTCCCGAGGGTATTTCGTTGGGTGTGGGTCAAGACCCTGTTTCGACAAGGTTGCAGTCGCCCGACCCACAGAGCCCATGCCGGCGGCGTTAGCGCCAGCTCCCGCGATCGTCAAATCGAAGTCTGCAACCCCGGCAAAATCCGGCAGGAGACCATCATCGAAGAAGCACGGACCGGCCGACCTCGCCAAGGCGGCGTCCCCGCGGACGAGGATCAACGTCCCGACACCCGAACGCGCCGCAGACATGGCAGATCCTGTCCTCACCAAAGCGAAGGTCACGATTGCAGCGCAGATAGAGGATCCGGGATCGGCCGAATTCAGCGACATGAAGCGCGCCATGCGAAAGAACACGCTCGGACGCGCCGTGGATACGATTTGCGGGCGCGTGAAAGGAAGAAGTACGTCGGGCGGAGAGACTGGAGGGAGGCCGTTTCTGTATCTTGTGAAGGAGGATGAAGCGTATGTCGTCGACGGCAAATCGGGGTCGGCGGCGTCAACGGCGTATCGAAATATCTGCAAATAGGGGATGCGTCGACCGCGCCGCGGCGCGCGTCCAAATGATTTGAGCGGAAAGAATTTCCACCGAGGCGCCAGGCTATCCCGCAATGGATGCGATCCTGATGTCGGGGCTGCGCGTGATGATGCATTCAGGATGAATGCCGCAACGGTAAATGCGCAATACGCATCGATGGGACTGTCGCAGAAATTCTTTTCATTCCGAGGAAATCATGGACGACATAACGGACTCCTCAAAACGGCTCAATGGAGCGCTTCACGTACCGGTTCTGGTGATCATCGAGCCGCACCTGTTGCCCCGCACATGTATTCTCAACGTCCTCAGGCGGGAATTGGCCGACTTCGAGATCCTCGACATGGCAACGGTCCAAGGCCTGGACTGCATGTCGGCCCGCGACGTTCGTCTGGTGCTGCTGAGCATCGCGGACAAGCCCATCGGCGATCCCTCGGTCGAGGACGATCTCGCCTTCGTGGCCGAGCACTGTCCCAATGCCGCCGTCGCAATCCTGTCAAACCATGACGACGAGCCGACCGCACAAGCCGCGATGCAGCGGGGTGTTCGCGGCTTTCTTCCCACCTCGCTACCAATCGAGGTCGTCATAGCCGGCTTGCGCCTTGTTCTTGTCGGCGGCGTCTACCGGCCGTTGCCGGTCGCCGAAATGAACAGGATGCCGGGTTTCGATCCGCCGGACGCGCGCGGGCTTGCGTCCGCATATCTGATGAACGAGGCAGCCAGGGCGGCCATCGACAGGAGCGGTCTCACGCCTCGAGAGCAGCACGTTCTGGCGGAATTGGAGCTCGGCCTGCCCAACAAGCTGATCGCAGCCAAATTGAAGCTCTCGGAAAGCACCGTCAAAATGCACATTCAGCATATCATGAGGAAATGCGCCGCTCACAATCGCACGGAAGCGGTCCTCCGCTGGCGCGGCCGGTCGCTCGCGCAGAATCGCGATCACGACCCGGGTACAGCCCCAATGCCGGAGACCTAGTCACCCTGAGCGGGATCAATCCTCTCTGAATGCACCGCGGAAGCTGTCGAGCAGGGGCCTGAGCGCGTAAAGTGCGACGGTACCGCGCCCCGTGGTGATGAACACTTGAACCGGCATACCGGGGACGATCTGGAAGTCGTTTGCGGCGATCTGCGCGTCGTCGATCCGGATCTTGGTCGCGTAGTATGGCTGGTCGGTACGCTTGTCGAGTAGCCGGTCTGCCGATACATGCACGACGATTCCCTTCAGGCGCGGTACGCGACGCTGATTGTACGGCACCAGATGCACCTCGGCATTGAGGCCGGGATGAACCACATCAATGTCCTCGGGCCTCAGGCGGGCGGTCACGATGAGGCGGTCTTGCCGGGGCACCAGCTCCATGAGCGGAGCACCCGCCCCGATGACGCCGCCCGCTGTATGAATCCGCAAGTCGGTTATCACGCCGTCCTCAGGCGCCTTCACCTCCGTTCGCGATAGCTGATCCCTGGCCGCAAGCAACCGCTCGCGGAGCTGGAACATCTGGTTCTGCGCCTCACGAAGCGACTGTGCGATCTCGTTCTGCCTGTCGCTCTCGAGCTTGAACAATGTGGCCTGCTGCTCGCTGATGACCTGGCCGGCGCGAGAAATCTGCGCGGTGATCTCGCCGCGGCGCCCCTCAACGTCGGCCAGTTCACGTTGCAGGTTCAGAAGCCGCGGCCGCCGTTCGAGTCCCTTGTTCACGAGCGTGGTGACCATATCCAGTTCTTCCCGGACGATGTCGACCCGCTGCCCGGTGGCGCTCTGCTGAGCCTTGAGGCCTTCGATCTCCCTCTCGACTTGAAGCCTCCGTTCGCGAATGACCGCAAGCTGCGACTCATGAACCTGCCGGCGCGCCTGAAAAATGAACTGCTGCGCCGATACCGCGGCGGCGGCTACCCCATTTCGCTTGCTGTCCTGTTCCAGCGCGCTCGGGATTGCGATGCTCTCAAAGTTCTGCTGCTCGGCCTGAAGCCGTGCGGCACGAGCAATTGCATCCCACAACTGGCCTTGAAGGCTTTGCACCTCCGAGCCGGGCCGGGTGTCGTCCAGCGCGATCAGCGTCTGTCCGCTTCGCACGATATCGCCGTCCGAAACCAGGATCTTCCTGACGATCCCGCCTTCCAGGTGCTGAATCGTCTTGCGGCTCGATTCTGATTCCACGACGCCGGAAGCGATCGCGGCGCTTTCGAGAGGCGCGAGGCACGCCCATGTGCCGAGCCCCAGCATGAAGCAGAGCACCAGCAGGTTGCCCGCCAGGGTGATACGGCGAAGCCGTCCACGCGGGGAGATCGGTGTCGGGGTCGCACACCATGGATATTCGAGAGGCTCGAAATCGTCGATCGCGGTAACCACGACCCCGGATCGTCCGGCAAGCGCGGGACTTGCCGGCGTTCGCACGAGCTGGTCCCAGATCGCGGGTAGCCTCGATATCGTGGGAAGCCTCCAGATGGTGAGAGGATTCCGGATCATGGCGCAATCCGCGATGTAACCTGAGGGCGATTCAGGTGCCGCTCAAAGATTTCCTCGCTGTCGCCGAAAGCGACGACCGCCCCCTCTTCCATAATGGCAATCTTGTCTGTGGCTGCGAGGAGACCCATACGATGAGTGACGACGACCAGGATGACACCGGCGAGCTTCATGCGCTCGATCGCGTCCAGCAGCATTCGCTCGCCCCCGTAATCGAGACTGGCATTCGGTTCGTCGAGAACGATCAGGCGTGGACCGCCGAAAAAGGCCCGGGCAAGACCGAGGCGCTGCCGATATCCGCGCGAGAGGGATTTTTCACGGTGAATCACCGTGTCGTACCCGTGCGGCAGGCGCATGATCGCCTCATGAATTCCGACCAGCTTGGCCGCTTCCACGACCTTCCGCCGATCGGCATCATCAAGCCGCGCGATGATATCGCTTATCGTATCGCCGAGCAGGTCGATGTCCTGGGGGAGATAACCGAGACGGTGGCCGCTCAGGCCCTCGCGAAGCAGCGAGACGTCGGTATTGTCGAGCAGGACACAGCCGTGAGTTGGCGTCGACAGCCCGGCAATCACCCGGCCAAGCAGGGACTTGCCTGACCCGGACGCACCGATAATGCCAAGGCATTCTCCGCTCGCGAGCGTGAACGAGACACCGTTCAGCAAAAGGTGGTTGGTCCCCGATAGCCTCACGCCGACGTTGTCGACAACGAGACCGCTCGACGCTTGCCGCTGCGAAACCTCCGGATCCTGCTGTCCGGCGGCGGCGGGGGACGCGGCGAGAACCGCGCCGAGCCGCTGACAGGCACTCACGGCCGTCCTGAGTGACTTCCAGCCTGCGATCGCACTTTCGACCGGCGCGAGCGCGCGGCTGAACATCAGTGTCGAAGCAAAAATGATCGCCGGACTCTTTCCGTGATCGAGGACAAGCCACGCGGCAGCCCCCATTATCAACACCTGCGACAGCGCGCGGACCGGCTTGGTGACCAGCATCACGATCTCGCTTCGCCGGACTGCCACATCGTGCTGTCTGCGTGCCTCCTGCGCGTCATGGTAGATCGTGCGCGCAGCGCTATCGAGCATTCCCATGGCGCGGATCATGTGGATGTTGCCTGCGGCGGCCTGGAGGCGGCCGTAGCTTCTGGACAGCGCGGCGCCGGATCTGAGCAGAACGTCCTCGGTAACCAGATCTCCGGCAACCGTGAGAGCGAAGAGGAAAGCCACACAGCAGGCGCCCACCACGCCAAGCAGGGGATGGATGAGAAAGAGGACCAGGAGGAATAGGGGCGCCCAGAGTGCGTCGAACAGCATCGGACATGCGCCGGAATCGATGAACTGGCGCAGCGCGGTGAGATCCCGATATGCGTCTGACGCCCGCGTCCAATCGCTGCGAAACGCGGATTCGAGGCTGGCCGAAAGCACGCAAGGACGGAGCCGATCGTCGAGCCAGGCGCCAAGGCGACCCAGGACAGCGCGCCGCAAGGCATCGAACACGCCGCCGACCACGACCGTGATCGCGACAATGAGCGTGAGCAGGAGCAGCGTGTCGCCGCTCCGGCTCGACAACACCCTGTCGTAGATCTGAAGAAGGTAGATGGAGGGCGCAAATAAAAGCAGATTGTAGCTGCAGCTATACGCGAATACGAGACCAAGCGGTCCCGCACTGGACCAAAGGGCCGCGTGCAGTGGCGTCGGGATCTGCGGCAGGACAGGCAACCGAATGGGCTGCATCAGCATGATCGTCACCGCCTGAAATCGAAGTCCGGCGCACTTGCCCGACGGCCAACGCGATCTGCCAGGAAGGGCATCGGCAGGGCATCGGCGGGGCATCGGCTTGAACTGCGGGACCGGCAGCAACCGCCGGTCCCGCCACGGTCGGACGAGCCGATGGTCAGAATGTATCGAGGTGGAAGCTCACTTCTCCACCCAGCGCGGCGTTGCCGTCTCCGCCATTGCCGCCGATGCCGGCCAGGACCTCCTGGTGCTGGTCCACCGCGAGCTTGTTGATCTGAGTGGCGTCCGTATTGGCATATACCTTGGAGGTATCGTGGCCGCTGTAGGATTTCTGGCTTCCGTTCGACTCGGCGCTTCCGCCATGGGCCTTCGCAAACACCGAGGCCGTCGCGTTTGCGCCGCCGGCGTCCCAATCTGCCGTCTGAGTGACGTGGTCGCCGGTGTTCACATGCACATCGGCGCCTTCTGCCTTGTTGGTTGGATCGAAGTTGAGGGTCGGCTTGCTGATGATGGCTCCCTTGAAGGTACCGTCGCCGCCATTTCCGACACTTTGACCACCGGTGTTGATCGATTTGAATTCGATCGAATCCGAGATGCTGATCGCCTTGGGCAACATTTGAGCCTCCGTCCTTGTGTTGGCTGTCGCGCATCATCCATCCCGATCAGGCGGACGCGCACGGGCGAGTCTGATCCGGCGATGCGCGCTGCCGATAGATGTCAAATCGGACACCATCCGGGTTGGTCGACCTACGTACGAAAGTATGACGTTCGTCGCGCGACATCGGGGCTCGAAGCATCGGGGAGGCGGCTCTGCGCGAGATTTGCACGCGCAGGGAGTCCGCTACCTTGCGACCGGCCTGCGCGAGCGGTGCGATGTTTCGCTATGCCAACAGGTGAATATCCGACAGAAGATGGGCGGAAAGATCGCCACCCAGCGCGAGATTGCCGTTGCCGCCGTCCCCACCAAGTCCGGCAATCTGGACCGCACTCTGGTCGATGTGCACGTTGTTGACCTGATCGGCCACGGCCGTCGAATGGGGCCCCGCGATTGCGATATTGATGGGTGCATAGATCGCGACGCTGACATCGATCAGGCTGCCGGCAAAATAGCCGTTGCCGCCGTTGCCTGCGCCGTTCGAGCCGGTTGCAATCGTGTCGGAGCCGCCCCACAAGCCGTGGGAGAGAAGGCTTGCATGGCCGCCCGTCGCGGCGTTGCCATTGCCACCGTGCCCGCCCATGGCGGCGATCTGAAGTACGGATTGATCCACGTCGGCGTCATTCGTCTGGACTGAATGAACGTTGGAGCCATAGCCCGCAACTGCGATGTTGATCGGGTCGTACACTACGATCGAGGAATGCACGAGGCTCCCGTAGAACGCGCCGTCGCCGCCGTTGCCGGCCTGACTCCCGCCCGTTTGAACGTCCCAGACGCTCCCTCCGTTGCTTGATCCCCAACTGGGGTCGAGCGTGATGATGCTGCCGCCGACGGCCACATTGCCATTTCCGCCACTGCCGCCGACGCCCGCGATCTGCGTAGCCGATTGATCGATGTCGACTGTGTTCGATTGACTTGCATAGGCCGTGCCGCCTGAGCTCGCCACCGCAATATTGATCGGATGATAGATCACGACGGGAGCGTCCACCAACGCACCCGAGAAATAGCCGCTGCCGCCATTTCCGGCGCCGTTGTCGCCGCTCCCGATCACGCCGGGGCCCAGGGAAGCACTCAAGGAAGCACTGATGCTGCCTCCCGATGCAAGGTTGTCATTCCCACCATGTCCGCCGACGCCGGCCATCTGAAAGGCGGATTGATCGACATTCAAATCGTTGGACTGATTGGCCACGGCGACCGAGCCGTATCCCAAATTCACCGAAATGTTGATCGGTTCATAGATCAACAGGGATGCGTGAATGATACCTCCGTAAAAGTAACCGTCTCCGCCGTTCCCGGCGGTGTTCGCCCCGCTCTCGATCGAAGCGATGCCGGTCGCGGAATGGGATGCGCCGGCGGCAGGCTTCGTTGCCGAAGTGTCCAGGCTCGCCGCAGCGTGGTTGCCGACGTGGCCGCCGGTGCCGACCTCCGACGCGGTGGGATGGTCGGATAGGCCTGGGCCAGAGTCATAAGACGGGGAATTCGCGGTCGCGGGATGCGCATCGAGCCCTGCAAACGGGCCGCTCGGTGCCGGACCCGGCTCGTCGTCACCATCGTGCCCATCGTGGCGATGAGAGCCGTGATGCAGCCGGATCCCATCCGACATCCGCGAAAAATCCATCGTAGCCTTCCTCATCGCAATCGCTCCGCGCAATCGGGACGGCTTCTGCACTCCGGACAGAATGTCATCCTGGGAAGGTCGAAAGCCCAGCCGTCAGTTCGGATATAGCGCTTCGGATGGACGCCGTAACATCGGCTATATCCGTTCGGGCGCGGTTACAGCCTCTGTCGTTTTGCGCGGGCCGGCGTCGCCAGCGTGGTCCATCAGCCCGCCGCTCCCAGGCGGGCGGGTTGATAACCTGCCCCGCCATTGCAATCGGGAAGCCGCTATCGCGGACCGCGAAAATCACGCTACACTCGCCTCATGAGTGGGGCTGAACTTCACGCCGTTTTCGACGTTGCAGCATGGGGCGCGGCCGCGCTCGCCATGTGGTGGCTGTCGCGCCTGCGCGGGCTGCAATTCCCCCGGCAATCCTTCGAGCTGCCCTACATCGCCGCGCTGCTGTTCGGCGCCGGGATCGGCGCCTACATCTTCGGCACGCTGAACCTGTGGTTCTCGGGCATCGCGGGCGTCGCCCGCTCGGTCGAGGGCGCGCTGGCCGGCGGCATCGCCGCGATCGAGCTCTACAAATGGCGGCACGGGATTTCGCTGCGCACCGGCGCGCGGTTCGCGCTGCCGCTTGCGATCGGCGTCGCGGTCGGCCGTCTCGGCTGCTATTTCGCGGGGCTCGAGGATTTCACCTATGGCACACCGACCACGCTGCCCTGGGGCCATGATTTCGGCGACGGCGTGCTACGCCATCCGGTGCAGCTCTATGAAAGCCTGGCGATGGCGGGGTTCGCGGCATTCTATGTCTGGGCGGTATTGAACCGAAATGCCGCCGTCATCACCAACGGATTCTACCTCGTGCTGTTCTGCTACGGGCTGCAGCGCTTCCTGTGGGAGTTCATCAAGCCCTATGGCGCACTGATCGGACCATTCTCGCTGTTTCACCTGCTGTCGCTGTTTGTCATGATTTACGCCGCCGTCATGCTGGCGACGGCGCCGAATGTGAGCTTGAAGCATGAACGCGCCGCTGCGTAAGGCACGCCCTTACATCTTCTGGGGCCAGACCCAGTCGCTCTGCGAAACCTGCCTGGCCCTGGTGCCGACCAAGATCCAGATATCAGGCAACGAGGTCTGGTACGAGAAGCGCTGCAAGCAGCATGGCGTGCAGTCGACGCTGGTCTCGACGGATGCGGCCTATTGGCGACTGTGCAAGGATTTCATCAAGCCCGGCGACCGGCCGCTCGCGTTCCAGCGCCACACCGAATTCGGCTGCCCCTATGACTGCGGGCTGTGCCCGGACCACGAGCAGCACTCCTGCCTGGCGCTGATCGAGATCACCGAGCATTGCAATTTGACCTGCCCGGTGTGCTTTGCGGATTCCTCGCCGGCGCGCACCAGCTTCACGCCGCTGGCGAAGATCGAGAAGATGCTGGACGCGCTGGTCGCGAGCGAGGGCGAGCCCGACCTGGTGCAGATCTCCGGCGGCGAGCCGACGCTTCATCCGGATTTCTTCGCCATTCTGGATGCGGTGCGCGCCCGCCCGATCCGCCATGTCATGGTCAATACCAACGGCCTCAGGATCGCGCGCGAGCCCGACTTCGTGGCGAAGCTCGCCGAGAACAAGCGCGGGCTCGAGGTCTATCTGCAGTTCGATTCGCTGAGGCGCGAGGCCCTGGTCAATCTGCGCGGCGCGGATTTGCGAAAAATCCGCCAACAGGCACTGGAGAATCTCGAGCGCCACGGCGTCTCGACCACGCTGGTCGCGACCATCAAGCGCGGCGTCAACGACGGCGAGATCGGCGACATCGTCCGCCACGCGCTGACCTGGACGTGCGTCCGCGGTGTCACGCTGCAGCCGGTGCAGGACGCCGGCCGCAACGAGCATTTCGACAAGGACACCGACCGCATCATGCTGTCGGAGATCCGCCGGCGCGTGATCGAGACCGGGGTGTTCGGCGCGAACGACATGATCCCTTTGCCCTGCAATCCCGAGAGCATCTCGATCGGCTACGGCCTGCGCAACGGCGACAAGGTGCTGCCGTTGACCTCGCTGATCCCGCAGGAGCAGCTCATCGCGGTGATGCCCAACACCATCAGCCCGGAGAAATATCCGGTGTTGCGGGAGAAGTTCGTCGACCTGTTCTCGCTGTCGTCGGGGCCGCTGAACACCTCGGAGCGAGTCTGCGAATTGCTGTGCTGCCTGCCGAGCTTCGAGGTGCCGGAGGGGCTGAGCTACGAGAACGTGTTCCGCGTCACCATCGTGCAATTTCTCGACCGCTTCAATTTCTGCGTCGGCAACGTCAAGCGAAGCTGCATCCACTTCGTCACCGAGAGCGGCGCGATCATCCCGTTCGACACCTACAATCTGTTCTACCGTGACGGAAAGATCGACGGCATCCGCGCCGCGATGGCCGGCCAGACCTACCGTGAAGCCCGGCGAAGCGAGGAGGTGCTGCGATGAGCGAGACCAATCCACCGCCCATCCCGCCTGCACCACCGAAGCCACCCTACCAATACATCCCGCCGCCACCGTCGCCACGCAGCGGCTGCGCCACCGCGTTCATGGTGCTGTTCGGGCTGGTCCTGCTGCTGCCCGGGCTCTGCGCCCTTCTGTTCGGGTTCGGCGTCCTGAGCGAGTCGAAAACCGATCCCTCCATTCTCTTCCTGATCCTGCTCGGGCTCGCGGTCTGCTTCGCCGGCGTGATGCTGATCCGCGCCGCGATCAAGGGACGGAGCTGACGGACCATTCGACGACGCATGTCCGACACCGACGAGCCGCCCCCGGAACGATCATCGACGCCGCCTTCGGCCGCGGAAGGCTGCCTGTCGATGCTGATGCTGCTGATCGGCATCGTGTTGTTGCTTCCCGCCTTATGCGTCGTAATGGCTGGCCTCAAATCCGGCATCACGTTCAGAGCGGCCGACCTCCCTATCCTGCTCGTCATTCTCGCGATCGCCCTCGTTGGTGGCTGGCTGGTCTGGTTGGCGACGCGTCCGCGAGAGCGCTAGATCGGCAAATCCCGTGAGCAATTCCGACACACCCCCGCCATACAGGCCTCCGGAACCCAGGCAGCGCAACGGCTGCCTGACCGCCATCATGCTGGTCGTCGGGCTGATCCTGCTGATCCCGGGGGTCCTGTGCGCCATTCTCAACGCCAAGATGGGCGCCGGGGCCGGCGACCCCATCACCATGTTCGTGATGATGGTGGCGCTGGGCGGGCTTGGCCTGATCGTGTTCGCGATTACCCGGAAGTAAGACCTGAAAGCCCTCAAAACCGCCTTTGGAACGAAAATCAGCCCTCCAAACACCCAATAAATCATTGTTTTTTGGCGTTTTCTGACTATATTGCGCCGCAACGCGCAAGGTGCCCGGTCCTCTGACCGGGCTTCCTTTTTGGGGTGATGCGTCCCCGTCAAATTTCTTGGGTATGAGCGTGATCCGGGCCCGAATGGGCCACGCGAGCGAGCGGCCGGCCAAACTGGTCCGGCGAGATCGCGCATCTGACCATTGCACGACCAGAAGAAGAGCCATGAACCTTCGCAACGTCGCCATCATCGCCCACGTCGACCACGGCAAGACCACCCTCGTCGACCGCCTGCTGCAGCAATCCGGCACCTTCCGCGAGAACCAGAAGGTCACCGAACGCGCCATGGACTCCAACGACCTGGAGCGCGAGCGCGGCATCACCATCCTGGCCAAGGCCGCCTCGGTGCAGTGGAAGGACATCCGCGTCAACATCGTCGACACCCCCGGCCACGCCGACTTCGGCGGTGAGGTCGAGCGTATCCTCAACATGGTGGACGGCGCGCTGGTGCTGGTCGACGCCGCCGAGGGCCCGCTGCCGCAGACCAAATTCGTGGTGTCGAAGGCGCTCAAGATCGGACTGAAGCCGATCGTCGTGATCAACAAGGTCGACCGTCCCGACGCACGCCCGACCGAAGTCATCAACGAGGTGTTCGACCTGTTCGCGGCGCTCGACGCCAGCGAAGAACAGCTCGACTTCCCGATCCTGTACGGATCGGCCAAGCAGGGCTGGATGGCGGAGAGCCCGGAGGGTCCGAAGGACCTCGGCATGCAGCCGCTGTTCGACCTGATCGTACGCCACGTCGAGCCGCCGAAGGTCGAGGAAGGTCCGTTCCGCATGATCGGCACCATCCTCGAGGCCAACCCCTATCTCGGCCGCATCATCACCGGCCGCATCTCCTCGGGCTCGATCAAGCCGAACCAGCAGGTCAAGGTGCTGTCCGCCGACGGCAAGCTGATCGAGAGCGGCCGCCTGACCAAGATCCTCGCCTTCCGCGGCCTTGAGCGCACGCCGCTCGAGGAGGCCGAGGCCGGCGACATCGTCGCGATCGCGGGCCTCACCAAGGGCACCGTCGCCGACACCTTCTGCGATCCCACCGTCGAGACGCCGCTGCCGGCGCAGCCGATCGATCCGCCGACGGTGTCGATGTCGTTCATCGTCAACAACTCGCCGCTCGCCGGCACCGAAGGCGACAAGGTGACCTCGCGCATGATCCGCGACCGCCTGATGCGCGAGGCCGAGGGCAATGTCGCGCTGCGCGTCGTCGAGGCCGCCGACAAGGATTCCATGGAAGTCTCCGGA
Source organism: Bradyrhizobium ferriligni (assembly GCF_056837965.1). Lineage (NCBI taxonomy): Bacteria > Pseudomonadati > Pseudomonadota > Alphaproteobacteria > Hyphomicrobiales > Nitrobacteraceae > Bradyrhizobium > Bradyrhizobium ferriligni. The sequence goes on along the minus strand of NZ_JBXEJO010000065.1, from coordinate 43,418 downwards.
CGCGGCGAATTGCAGCTCGCGATCCTGATCGAGACCATGCGCCGCGAGGGCTTTGAGCTCTCGGTGTCGCGCCCGCGCGTCGTGCTGCAGAAGGACGAGGCGACCGGCGCCTGGCAGGAGCCGATCGAGGAAGTCGTGATCGACGTCGACGAGGAGCATTCCGGCGTCGTCGTGCAGAAGATGAGCGAGCGCAAGGCCGAAATGATCGAGATGCGCCCCTCCGGCGGCAACCGCCTGCGGCTGGTGTTCTACGCGCCGACCCGCGGCCTGATCGGCTACCAGGGCGAGCTGCTCACCGACACCCGCGGCACCGCGATCATGAACCGCATCTTCCACGGCTATGCCGCCTACAAGGGCGAGATCCAGGGCCGCCGCAACGGCGTGCTGATCTCCAACGACCAGGGCGAAGCGGTGGCCTATGCGATGTTCAAGCTGGAGGACCGCGGCCCGATGATGATCGAGCCGGGCTGGAAGGTCTACAAGGGCATGATCGTCGGCGAGCACACCCGCGACAACGACCTCGAGATCAACGTGCTGAAGGGCAAGCAGCTCACCAACATCCGCACCACCTCGAAGGACGAGGCGGTGCGCCTGACGCCGCCGATCCGGATGACCCTGGAAAAGGCGCTCGCCTATATCGAGGACGACGAGCTCGTCGAGGTGACGCCGAAGTCGATCCGGCTGCGCAAGAAGCACCTCGACCCGAACGACCGCAAGCGCGCCGAAAAGGCCAAGGAAGCTGTAGCGTAAGCTGTAGCTTAAGCGATGGCGTAAGCCCCACTGTCATGCCCCGGCTTGACCGGGGCATCCAGTACGCCGCAGCCTGTCGGCTTAATCTCATCTGCCTCCGGAATACTGGATCACCCGCATGCGCATGCGCGGGTGATGACAGTTATGCGTGGGGTGACTTTAGGCGTCTTTCCAGACGTGCTAGAGCCGGGACATGAATTCCCTTCCCTCCACGGTCGATGTTGCCATCATCGGCGCCGGCGCCGCAGGCCTCGGTGCCGCGAATGCGCTGAAGGACTCGGGCCTCTCCACGATCGTGCTGGAAGCCCGCGACCGCCTCGGCGGCCGCGCGCATACGATTCAGGCCGCGCCTGACGTGGTGTTCGACGTCGGCTGCGGCTGGCTGCACTCCGCCGACCGGAACAGCTTTGTCGGCATCGCCCGGCAACTCAACTTCGAACTCAACAAGGACCTGCCGCCGTGGCGCGAGCGCGCCTACGGCGAGGCGTTCCCGCAGGCCGCTCGCGACGACTTCACGCACGCACTCGACCAATTCTACGACCGCATCGAGCAGGCGGCGCAGCAGGGCAAGGACTGCCCGGCCAGCCTGTACCTCGAGCCCGGCAACCGCTGGAACCCGATGATCGATGCGATCTCCACTTATGTGAACGGCAGCGAGCTCGACCAGGTCTCGATCCTCGATGTCGATGCCTATGAGGACACCGACATCAATTGGCGGGTGCGGCGCGGCTATGGCACGCTGGTCGCGGCCTATGGCGCGCAGGTGCCGGTCGCGCTGAACTGCGAGGTCAGGCTGATCGATCACTCCGGCAAGCGCATCCGCATCGAGACCTCGCGCGGTGTGCTTCAGGCGGACAAGGTGATCGTCACCGTGCCGACCAACCTGATCGCCGATCAGGCGATCCGCTTTTCGCCTGCGCTGCCGGACAAGCTCGACGCCGCGCGCGGCTTGCCGCTCGGCCTCGCCGACAAGGTGACGCTGGCGCTCGCCGAGCCCGAGGAGTTGCCGAAGGAAGGCAATCTGCGCGGCGCCACCATGCGCACCGAGATGGGCACCTATCACATCCGCCCGTTCGGCCAGCCCTGCATCGAAGGTTTCTTCGGCGGCCGTTTTGCGCGACAGCTCGAAAATGCCGGCGACGGCGCCATCGCCGCGCACAGCATCGACGAGATCGTCTCCTTCCTCGGCAGCGATTTCCGCCGCAAGCTGAAGCCGCTCAGCGAATCCCGCTGGGCCCACGACCCGTTCGCCCGCGGCTCCTACTCGCACGCACTGCCCGGCCACGCCGACAAGCGCGCCGTACTGGCCGCGCCGGTCAATGGGCGGCTGTTCTTCGCCGGCGAAGCGACGTCGCCGGAGTTTTTCTCGACCGCGCATGGCGCGCGGGACTCGGGGGAGCGGGCGGCGAAGGAAGTGGTGACGGCGACCAACCGACCCGAATAGCTGCCCGGCAGCAAGGCCGCCTCACTTTTTGAAAACAACGTCTCTATGAAATTTCAGATAGTGCGGGTTTGGATAAAGGGTTTGATCCTTCGGAAGATTGATCAAACCGCTTTGATTGAGAAGCCTAACAGCATCTTCCGGAACGTGGTTCTTGGAAACTAGTATCTTGTAATCGTCGCCAATTGAGATCAGCCCTCGATCAAACATCCAGTGCACTGTTCCGGACAACGCCAGCCCGTTTCGAACTGAGTCGGGTCCGTTTGACGCCACTGGCTGAATGTGTGCCGCCTGCACTTCGGGGCGGCCCCCGCCGTTGATCAACCGCAAACCTGTAATGGCACATCTGTTGGAATAGGCCGCTCGTACACTGTGCATAAATGATTTTTCTCGAAACGGCCGGGAAACAACCATTTCGACAACTGGTCGTTCGAACGGTGTTGGCGGTTCGGAATATCCAGGTGGCGACGGCGCCTCCAGCGAAGGCACCTCGCCAAGAATTGGCGCAAACCCAGCTCGCAAGATCCGGTCGAATTCATTATCGGGGATGAGCCGTACAGCTCGACCAAACGCCCCCTTATTGGTGCTGCCGTCATCCTTCTCGAGCGCACTCTCGTAGTATTCGCCCTGCTCCTGAAACGGGACGACCGTGTCGAAATCCAGATACGTCGCGCTATCGATAATTGCAAAGTAATGGTCTGGTAATTCGACGTCCTCAATCACTGAACCAACGCGAGCGACACCGAAATACGATTGACGACCTCCCCTACTTGAAAGGTCAGAGCTCGATCTTCGTGGTTCATAGTAGACGATATAGTCGCCGACGGTCTGCTGGACATAATTGAGGTATGTGCGCGGAAAGTGATACCTCTCTTCGGGCAGGTCCTTGTAGCTCGGCGTAACCTTTGAAGTAAAAACTGCCTTGGCCATAGACGAAACCTTCGCGCACAACTATCTCAGCGCCATTCAATCTAAAGTGGCTCTTATTATTTGGATAGTCTCCGACCTCCAGCCTCTACTCCAGCACCCGTGCCCGCATATCCGCATCCGGCACGAAGCACGTCTCGTACTTGCCGAAAATGCGGTAGCGATTGCGGGCGATGAGGCTGTAGACGGCGTCGCGCAGCGGCTTGGGCACGGCGAACAGTGTGCGGGTCCAGCCCCAGCCGGGCAGATGGCTCAGCACCGTCAGCGCCGCGTCGGATTTCATATAGGCGACGCCGCCATGGACGACGGCGTTGGTGTCGGGGTCGTCAGGATCGATGCCGAACGCCCTTGCCAGCCGCGTGCCGTAGCCGGACTGGATCGGCGTGAAGCGGAAGCGGCGTGCCGTGTCGCGGGCGATGACGAAGCGGACCCAGCGCGAGCAGAAGATGCAGACGCCGTCATAGAGGATCACGTCGTCGTCGGGCCAAATGCTCATCGGTTATCCAGGGTCAGCAGCGCGACCAGCATCAGCACGATCGCAGGTCCCGTCTTCACCAGCGCGCCGAGCGGCTCGATCCAGAGATCGGGCGTCAGGATCGCCGATCCCGCCATGTAGCCGAGCGAGGCGATGATGCCTGCGATCAGACCGAACGCCGCGGTGCGGCGGATCGCGATCAGCGCCCCGATGCTCATGTCCGTCAGGCTGGTCAGCACCGTGACCGGTCCGACCAAGGCGGGCGGGAATTGGTGCGCGCGCAAGATGCCTGCCGCGGCGTCATAGGAGACCACCAGCGCGATGAAGCCGGATGCGACCCAGAACAGCACGAGGCTTACGAAGATCAGCGCCTTGATCAGGAACAGCCGCGCGAACCATTTATCCTGAATGGTCGCGGGGCGCCCGCCGACCGCTTGCGCGATTGTCTTCGGCACGATGCCGGTCGCTTGCATCCAGCCTGCGGGATCGCCGGTGACGCCGCGGCGCAGCTCGGCGATCGCGGTGGAGCGCAGCGGCGGCATCCAGCCGAGGCGGCTTGCGAGATCGCCGAGGCGGGCGCCGAGATCGATCAGGAACGACGGTGTCGCGATGCGGAGGTGCTTTGCCGTGCCGAACGACCGGCGGAACTGGGCGATGACGCCGCCGAGCGAAATCGGCTGCTGCTGCATCAGGTCCCATGTCACCGATCGCACCGCTTCATCGGCGACATCGCGCGCCGCAAGCCAGGCGATGGTGGCGGCGATATCCTCGATTGCAACCGGCTGGAACGGCGTCGCGGCCTCCTCGGCCGGCAGATCGACCGGCAGCGCGGCCAGCGCGCGCAGCATGGCGCTGCCGCCATAGGCCGAAGGCGCGATGACGAAGCCCGGGCGCAGGATCGCATGAGGAATCCCGGACGCCGCGATCAGCCGTTCGGCCTCGCGCTTGGTGGCGCTGAAGGCGGTGCGGTCCGCATCGGCCGTGCCGGGAATCGAGATGTGGACGAGACGGATGGCGCGGTGGCTGTCACGGATTGCCTGCAACAGCCGCGCGACGAGGTCGCGATGCACCGCGCGGGTGTCGCTGCCCGGGCCATCCTGCAGCACGCCGAGGCAGTTCACGACGATGTCGACCTCGTGCGTGCGAAGCAGCTGCGTCAGCGCCGCGGCATCCATCGACATGACAGGCAGCTCGATGTCGGCCGCGCTCATTTTCTGCGCCGGCGCGAAGTGCCGCGCGATGCCGATCACGTGAAAGCCGCGCGCCCTCAGATCGTCGGTGATGGTGCGCCCGATCAGGCCCGACGCGCCGAGCACGAGGATGTTGTGTGATGCGTCGTCACTCATGGAGCCCTGGACTATCTGGTGTGGTCATTCCGGGGCGCGAAGCGAACCCGGAATCTCGAGATTCCGGGTTCGATGCTTCGCATCGCCCCGGAATGACGACACTGGACTAAAATGGTTTCGCGATCATCAGCCAGAGGATGATCATCACGGAGCCGAAGCCGGGAATACCGGACAGGACCCAGCGGCGAAACAGCGCAAAATAACGCGGCGGCAGCGGAAGACCTTTTTCGACGGCCGCCTGCGCGAGGTTGCGCATCTCGATCTGCATGAAGACGACGGGAACCCAGAACACGCCGGCCAGCGCGTAGAGCGCAAGCGAAACCACGAGCCAGCGCTCGGTGATGCTCGTTGCCGACAGCAGCATCAGCAGTCCGCCGCTCACCGGCTGCAGCAGCACGGCGGTCAGCGTGAAGATCATGTCCGCGATCACGACGGTCGCCGCCGTGCGCGCGATGAACACCGCATCCTGCGTGCGGTGCGCCGCCAGCATGAAGAAGGCGATGCCGGTCCCGGTGCCCAGGACCACGATGGCGCCGAGCACGTGCAGATATTTGATCAGGAAGTAGAGCGTCATCGCAGTCCGCTCGTGATCGGGCCAACTTCGGCGCGCACAAATACCGCCGCTGCCATAGGCCGGTCGGGCGCGAAAATCCACTGCGGCGGCGCAGGCGTGGCGCGGTCGGAGTACCCACATCGCGTCTGGATTCGCTCGCAGAATCCCGGCCGCGAATCAGCCCCGAATGAGCTTTTTCCAGCTATGGCCATGTCATACTGCGCTCGCGATACACGCTTTGCACAGCTCCGGATCGGCGGTTGGCCGCTTGAACTCCGGCAAGTGTCCTCTTTCGGAACAAGTTCTCACGACACTGATGCAGAAAATCCACAGATTAACCGATAATTAACGATGGACCTTGAAGGCGGCCCGCCGACTTGCTTTGATTACACCCATGAGCACAACGCTAATCGAGGTCCGGCCGGCCAAAGCTGCAGACGCGGCGGCGGTGGCGTCTACCCATGACGAAGCCTGGCGCTCGGCGTATCAGGGAATCATCCCCGGCGCCGAACTCGAAAAGCTGATCAATCGCCGCGGCCCGCAGTGGTGGGACAGCGCCATCCGCAAGGGCAGCCGCGTCAGCGTGCTGGTGTTCGGCGACCGGGTCGCGGGCTACGCCAATTACGGCCGCAACCGCGCCCGCAGCCTGCATTTCGAAGGCGAGATCTACGAGCTCTATCTGCGACCGGAATTCCAGGGACTTGGCTTCGGCCGGCGCCTGTTCGCCTCCGCCCGCCGCGACCTGATGCAGAGCGGCCTCAAGAGCATGGTGATCTGGGCGCTGTCCGACAACGAGCCGGCGACCGAGTTTTACCGTGCGCTGGGCGGCCGGATGGTGGCGCGCTCCTCGGAGCGGTTCGGGCCCAAGTCGCTCGACAAGGTCGCTTTCGCCTGGGCGAACTGAAAATCCTGCTTCTCTCGCAGCTGCAGCAAGGCTAAACCAGCCTCAAGCGCTGCGCGCGTCGGCCAGCCCGGCCTCAAGGCCGGGGCTGGTGCCGTTTTGCGGCCCGGCGGCGCCAACCAAAAAATCACATCGTTCTCAACTTCCAGAGGCCACGCGGAGCAATCCATGCGTATCGACGCCATATCGATCGGAAAAAATCCGCCCCACGACGTCAACGTCATCATCGAGGTTGCCGTCGGCGGCGAGCCAATCAAGTACGAAATGGACAAGGAGGCCGGCACGCTCGTGGTGGACCGCTTCCTCTACACGCCGATGCGCTATCCCGGCAATTACGGCTTCATCCCGCACACGCTGTCCGGCGACGGCGATCCCTGCGACGTGCTGATCGTCAACACCCGCGCGATCGTGCCGGGCGCGGTGATGAGCGTCCGCGTGGTCGGCGTGCTCCTGATGGAGGACGAGGCCGGCGGCGACGAGAAGATCATCGCGGTACCGTCATCGAAGCTGACCCAGCGCTACGACAAGGTGCAGAACTACAACGACCTGCCGGACATCACGCTGCAGCAGATCCAGCACTTCTTCGAGCACTACAAGGACCTCGAGAAGGGCAAGTGGGTGAAGGTGCTGCGCTGGGGCGACGCCGACGAAGCCCGCAAGCTGATCCTCGAAGGCATCGAGCGCGCGAAGAAGAAGTGACTAACCTCGCCCCGCTTGCGGGGAGAGGTCGGATCGCATGTAGCGGAGCGGAATGCGATCCGGGTGAGGGGGTACAGGTCTCTCGACAATCCCACCTCGGAGAGGGGCCCCTCACCCCAACCCTCTCCCCGCAAGAGCGGGGCGAGGGAGCATTTCACACCGCCGGCGCCGGCAGGCCGGCAATCGCGCAGGCGGCGCGCAGCGTGTTGACCAGGAGGCACGCCACCGTCATCTGCCCGACGCCGCCGGGCACCGGCGTGATTGCGCCGGCGACATTGAGGGCTTCCTGGAACGCGACATCGCCAACCAGTTTCGGCTTGCCCCCGGGCACCGGGATGCGGTTGATGCCGACATCGATCACCGTCGCGCCCGGCTTCAGCCAGTCGCCTCGCACCATCTCGGGCCGGCCGACCGCGGCATAGACCAGATCGGCCTGGGCACAGAGCTTCGGCAGATCGCGCGAGCGCGAATGCGCGATCGTCACCGTCGCGTTCTCGTTCAGCAGCAATTGCACCAGCGGACGGCCGACCAGATTGGAACGGCCGATCACGATCGCGTTCATGCCCTCGAGCGAGGCGTGCACGCTTTTGGTCAGGATGATGCAGCCGAGCGGCGTACAGGGCGACAGCGCGGCCAGGCCCCCGGCGAGCCGGCCGGCATTGCTGGGGTGCAGGCCATCGACGTCCTTGGCCGGATCGATCGCGTTGATGATGGTCTCGGTGTGCAGCGATTTCGGCAGCGGCAGCTGCACCAGGATGCCATGCACCATGGGATCGCGGTTGAGCCGCGCGATCAGCGCCAGGAGATCGGCCTGCGACACGTCCTCCGGCAGCTTGTGCTCGAACGAGGCCATGCCGGCGGCCTGGGTCTGGGTGTGCTTGCTGCGGACATAGACCTCGCTCGCGGGATCATGGCCGACCAGCACGACGGCGAGCCCCGGTGTGAGCGCATGGTCGCGCTTGACGCGGGCGACCTCGTCGGCGACGCGGGCGCGAAGCTCGGCGGCGATGGCTTTTCCGTCGATGATGCGGGCAGTCATGTCAGTCCCTTGTCTGCTGGTTCGGCTTGGCCGCCGTCAGTTTCCTCAACGTATCGCCGAGCCCTTTCGGATCGCCGTCCACCGCGACCTGCTTGAGCCGCGAGGTGGCGCCGGACAACAGCTTCACCCTGGCCTTCGGCACGCCGAGCGCCTTGGCCAGCAGCTCAGTCACCGCACGATTGGCCTCACCGCCCTCGGCGATGGCGCGCACCCGCACCTTCACCACCGAACGGCCGTTGGCCAGCGTTTCGATCCCGTCGATGTCGTCGCGACCGCCGCGCGGCGTCACGCGCAGCGCGATGCTGATGCCCTCGGTGGAATAGCGCCACGGATCCATCAAGGCCCCGTCGAGAAAGGGTCAGATCACGTTGGGATAGATGTAATAGGCGATCACCCGCTGGATGAACATGATGATCAAAATCACGATGATCGGCGAGATATCGAGCCCGCCCAGATTCGGCATCACGTTGCGGATCGGCCGCAGCACCGGCTCGGTGATCCGGTAGAGGAACTCGGCCACCGCGGAAACGAACTGGTTGCGCGTGTTGACCACATTGAAGGCGACCAGCCAGGACAGGATGGCGGAGGCGATCAGCAGCCAGACATAGAGGTCGAGGATGATGATGACGATGTCGAGAACAGCGCGCATATGAGGGGGGCTCGCGGGTAAGACAACCGATTGAAGCGCAACGAGACCGGACTGAGCCGCCATCGCGCTTCTTGATTGAGCAGGATCGTTTCGGAAAACCGCTATGCACTGGGGGCTGGCGCGGTCCGCCGGGTCGGGATCACGCTCTAAATATCGGTTCATCCCCCCGCAAACAAGGGAAGTTCCCGGCGGGATGGGCCGAAAACCGCGCTTTCACCGTTCTTGACTTGACCTTGGGCGGGACTGTAAATGGCGCCCGACTGACGGCCGGGATACTCAGCAACACCCGGCCGCGATGGGGCCATAGCTCAGCTGGGAGAGCGCGTCGTTCGCAATGACGAGGTCGGCGGTTCGATCCCGCCTGGCTCCACCACGCTTCGCCCTTCGGGCTACGCGTGGCGCAGCCGCGCAGGAGCCTGAAGGGCGAAGCGTGGTGTCCGGCGAAGCCCAAAGGGCGAAGACGGACCTTTAACCCGGCACTCCCCCCTCACGTCCCCGTAAACCGCGGCGGCCGCTTCTCCACAAAACTCGCGACGCCTTCCCTGAAATCATTGCCCCTCAGCGCGATCTGCATCTCGCGGTTGGCATCGATGGTGGCTTCGGCGAGCGTCTGGAACGGCACGTCGTAGACCTGGCGCTTGATCACCGCGATCGCGCTCGGGGAGACGAAATCGGCGAGGTCGCGGGCGTAGGCATAGGTTTCCTCGCGCAGCTTCTCCGGCGAGGAGAGCCGGTTGACGAGGCCGATGCGCAACGCCTCCTCGGCCGACACGCGCCGCGCCGACATCAACAGATCGAGCGCGTTGGCGTGGCCGACGATACGCGGCAGCATCCAGCTGATGCCGTGTTCGGCGATCAGGCCGCGCCGCGCGAAGGCGGTGGTGAACACCGCGGTGTCGGCGGCGAAGCGCAAATCGCAATACAGCGCGTGCACCAGGCCGATGCCGGCGGTGGCGCCGTTGAGCATCGCGATCACGGGCTTCCTGATCGCGGGGTAGTAGGCGTAGCGCGTCTGCCAGTCGGCGCGCCGGTTCATGTCGAACGGGATGTTCTCGCCGCGCCTGACCTCGTTGGGATCGATTCCCTTCAGCGCGTCCATGTCGGCGCCGGCGCAGAAGCCGCGGCCCGCGCCGGTCAGCACGATGACGCGAACGTTGTCGTCGTTGGCCGCCGCCTCCATCGCGTGGCGCACGTCGCGCTCCATGATCGCGGTCCACGCATTCATGCGATCGGGGCGATTGAGCGTGATGGTCGCGATCCTGTCGCTGACCTCATAGAGGATGTGCTCGTAGCTCACGGCGATCTCCCTGTGCCTTGTTGTTATTGATACGCGCGGCGATACGGCCTGCGCCCGGCGGCCGACAGTAACACATTCACGAGAATGAAAAGCCGGCGCGAAATTCCGCGTGGCGGCTATTCCGCGGCCTGCAGCAGCTGCCGTTGCGGAACGCGCGCGATCCAGCCGTCGATGAAATGCTTCAGCCACGCGCGCTCGGCGGCATCGTGGACGGCGCGCTCGGCGAAGTGCAGATGGCCCGGCTGTGCGCCCGGCGAATCCATCCGCGCGCAACCGCGTGTGGTCCAGCGATGCATCATGGCGTAGGTCACGTCGGGATGGAATTGCAGGCCGAAGGCGTTGCCGAACTGAAACGCCTGCACCGGGAAATCATCGCCCGCCGCAAGCAGGCCGGCGCCGGCGGGCAATTGAAATCCCTCGCCGTGCCAGTGATAGACCCGCGCCGGCCAGTCCGGGCAGAGCGCGCGGCCCGCATCGGTCGGCCTGACCGGATAATAACCGACCTCGACACGGCCTTGCGGATGCGGCGCGACTTTGGCGCCGAGCTGCCGCGCCAGCATCTGCGCACCGAGGCAGATCCCCAGGAACGGGCGCTGCTCACGCAGCGCAACGGCGATCCAGTCGATCTCGCGCCGCACGTAGTCGTCGCCGTCGTTGGCGCTCATCGGACCGCCGAAGATCACCGCGCCGGCATGCGCGTCGAGCGTTGCGGGCAGCGCGTCACCGAAGCGCGGGCGGCGGATGTCGAGGCGGTAGCCCAGCTCGCGCAGGGCGTTGCCGATCCGGCCGGGAGTCGATGTCTCCTGATGCAGCACGATCAGCACCGGCCGCAGCGGGGTCTGGTCCGAGACCTCAGCCGTGGCCGAGGTCGGCCTTCGGCTGGCGAAGGGCACCACGACGCGGCTCTGGTCAGACCGGAACGACATTGCCTCTGCTTAAAGTTTCGGCACGTAAGGCGCGATCATAGCTAAGTGGTCGTTAACATCGTGTGAGTTTGCGCACACCCAGACGAAGCAAATCGCGGGCCAGAAAACAGCCTTAACGGCGACGCGTGGGACGTTTTTCAGGGCAGCTAGAGCGTTTTCGAGCGAAGTGGATACCGGTTCGCGTGAAGAAAACGCGTCAAAACAAGAATCTAGAGCCCCGTTCCGATTCCATCGGAACGGGAAAAGCTCTAGCGCTTGCGGAGCTGAAATCCGCCGACCGCCGTCAGGATGAAGGAGCGCGGAAACAGCCGGAGCAGGAACGGCACCAGCTTGATGAAGGCGCCGGGCAGCACCGCGCGTTTGTTGGCCATCAACCCGCGATAGGCCTGGCGAGCCACCTCTTCCGGCGTAACGTTGAGGATGGCGGAATCGAATCCGGGGGCAAACCCGGCGCGATCCTGAAACTCCGATGGTACCGGGCCCGGGCAACACACGGTGACACGCACGCCCTGCGGCGCCAGCTCACAGCGCAACGCCTCGGAAAACGACAGCACATAGGCCTTGCTGGCGTAGTACACGGCCATGCCGGGGCCCGGCAGAAATCCGGCGATCGAGCCGAGATTGAGGATGCCGCCGCGGTTGCGGATCAGCTGGTCGGCAAAGCGCAGCGTCAGATCGGTCAGCGCGCGGATATTGACATTGATGATGTTGAGCTGCTCGGAGCGGTCGCGCTCGATGGCGCGGCCGAACAGGCCGAAGCCGGCATTGTTGACGAGAAATTCGACCTCGACCCCGGCGTCGGTCAGAGCCTGCGCGATCCGATCGCCCGCATCGCTGTGCTGGAGATCACAGGGGATCACAATCGGCGCTGCGCCGCCCTTGGCCCCGAGCTCGTCGGCAAGCGCCTTCAGGCGGTCGGCGCGCCGCGCCACCAGCGCCACACGGTGACCATTCGATGCAAACACGCGCGCCAGTTCGGTGCCTATGCCCGCCGATGCCCCGGTTATCAGCGTCACACGCTCGGTCACGTTTCAAACTCTTACTGCAAATTCTAGTGAGGTCCCCAACAAGGCGACGAGAGCATAGGGATGCGGTGGGACGCAAGCCGTGTGTAAGCTTGTGGACAGCGGCGAGGCACTGGTTTTGTGATGAAACGCCAGATTTTCAGTCGGATCGCCCACAATCGCGGCGGACATTAAAATTTCGTCATCCGTGATACCGGTGACGATGCGTCCGCCGGCGCGGGCTATCGCGTCAGATTGCGGCGTCCGCCGTACCCCAGGGGCCCTTTGGCAGCGCCGCCTGCTTCTCGGCGACCCGATGCTTGAGATCGATGCGGTCGCGCGAGGAAATGCCGAGCAGATCCGCGGCGCGCCAGACCACATTGTCCTCGAACTCGCTGACCTGGCCGTCGGCATAGACCAGCTCCCACATCATCTCGACAATGCGCAGCCGTCCCTCCTCGTTCACCGAGCGCATGATCACACTGGTAAAGTGATAGAGATCGACGGCCTCGCCCTCGACGCGCATGGCAGAGGCGATCAGCTTGTCGGCCGCGCCGCGATCGAGCTGGAAACGGCTCTCGATCAGGCCGTGCAGCTTGCGCGTCTCGGCAGGCGTCGGCTCGCCGTCCAGCGAGACGACATGCACCAGCAGCGCCGTCGCCGCCAGGCGATAGTCGCCGTCATCGAAGGTGCGGTCGGCCTGAGCATCGGGGGAAACGATATCGGCAATGAATTGGCGAAGTCCGTCGAGCATCGTTCTCTCTGTGGAATGAAGCCTGCCTGATTTGAGCGTGATCTATCCGGCTACACGTATTTCCGGATCATGCTCCGTTGAAATCTATATGGCGTGGAAACAGAACCGGTGCAATCCGCGCAGGTTCCCGCTGCGACATTACGTTTCGGCAAGCATTACGTTTCAGCAATATGACTACGGTATCTCGTACACCACGAGCTTGTCGGCAATGCCGCGCAGTGCCGCTTCCTTCTGGATCGGCTTGATCGCGGCGCGATCGAGAATGCCCGCGACTTCAGCCGATTCCATCACCGGCTGGGTCAAGTGGATTTCCTGCGAGGTCGACAGGCTCTGCACCCTGGCTGCGATATTCACGGTCTGGCCGAAATAATCCTGCCGCTCGTTCAGCGTCACCGCGAGGCATGGCCCCTCATGGATACCGATCTTGACGATCAGATCCTCCTTGCCGCGCTCGGTGTTGAGCTGCTTCATCGCCGCCCGCATGCGCAGGCCCGCCGACAATGCATGCTCTGGCCGGATGAAGGTCGCCATCACGGCATCGCCGATCGTCTTCACGACGGCGCCGTGCTCGGAAGCGATGATCTCGAGCAGCGCGTGGAAATGCGCGCGCACCAGATCGAATGCGGCGAGATCGCCGACCCGCTCATAGAGCGCGGTCGAGCCTTTGAGATCGGTGAACAGGAAGGTGAGCGCGGTGATCTTCAGCCGCTGGTCGACGGTGAGATTGTCGGCCTTGAACACGTCGCGGAAGGTCTGGTTCGACAGCATCCGCTTCGCGGTGAGGATCGGCTTGCGCTTGCCGAGCAGTTCATGCAACGCATCGGCCGCGACCCACACCGCAGGCAGGACGCGGGTGTCGGTCTGGTTGTCCAGCGACAGCCGGAGCGGCCCCGGCCGCAGCACCGTAGTGCCGGTCGGCGCCTGCAGCTTGTTGAACACGATCGAGAACTGCTGGCGCTCCGTGGTCGGCTCGCCCTGCACGTCGAAGAAATGCGCCGAGTGCGTCACCGGCTCGAACACGATCAGGAACTGCTTCGGCAATTGCAGCGATAGCAGCGCCTTCTCGCCGGCCGGCAACTCCAGCGATTCCAGCGTGACCTCCTTGAGCAGGCGCTCCAGCGAGTCTTCGTTGAGCTCGATGCCCGAGCTCCAGAACATCTGGCGGACATATTCCCAGATCGGCAGCGTATTCGGATCATGCGCGCCGATGCGGCGCACGCGTGGGCTGACGGTGAAGGCGACCTCGACCAGATCGTCGACGGACGCTTCGTATCCGGCCGCGCACAGCGCGCAATTGTAGTCGTCATGGCGCAACGACTTCAGCGTCGAATGCGCATCGAGCACGCCGCCGCAGCCCGGGCACAGCACATTCCAGCTCATGTCGAACAGGCCGAGCCGCGACGCATGCAGGAAGCCGGAGATCACCTTCTCCTGGTCGAGCCCGGTCCGGTTCGAGAAATCCAGCAGATTGATGCGATTGAGATCCCGATCGTGACCGTCCGCGATCAACTGCTGCATGGCATCGACGACGGCCGGATCGGTCGTCTGCCTGAGGACTGCGAAATGGGCCTGCGTATCGCTCATGGTGAGCCCCTAGATGAGCATTGGGACACCGCCGCGCAAGGTCAGCGCGGCTTGATCGTAAACACCGGCGAGCGGTTCGGCTGTGTCGTCACCACGCCGATCGGCAGCACCGGATCCTTGTCCGCCAGCGCGACGCGGAATGCGCCGACAATCTTCGCAAGCGCGAGCGTCGCCTCGACCAGCGCAAAATGCGCACCGATGCAGACCCGCGCGCCGACCCCGAACGGCAGATAGGCGAACCGATCGGGCGGCGTTCCCGTCATGAACCGCGCCGGCACGAACGCGTTCGGATCGCGCCACAACTTCTCATGCCTGTGCAACAGCCACGGCGCGATCAGGATTACGTCACCCTTCCTGACCGGACGGCCCGCGATGGTATCGGGACCGCCTGCTGCACGCGCGATCAGGAACGCCGGCGGATAAAGCCGCATGGTTTCGTCGATCACCGCGCGGGTGAATTTCAGCCGCTCGATGTCGAGCGCGCCAGACGTCGCCGCGCTCCCGACTTCTGCTGCCAGTTGCTCCTGGGTCAGGGGATCGAGCGCCAGCAGATAGAGCGCCCAGAACAGCGCGGTCGCAGTCGTCTCGTGGCCGGCCAGGATCATGGTGGCGACCTGGTCGCCGAGTTGGGCATCGGTAAAGGCCTCGCCGGTTTCAGGATCGCGCGCGGCGCCCATCAGGTCGAACAGGTCGCGCGCCGGCGCGTTCTCATCCTTGCCGGCCGCACGTCGCTCGGCCATCAGCATGCCGACGAACGCGGTCCAGCGCTTGCGGAAACGGGCGCGCCGGAAATCCTGCGGCGTCGGCCAGTTCAACGGCAGTACCAAATCCAGCATGTGCGGCCGCGCCAGCGTGTTGCCATACTCCATCACGAAGTCGCGCAGCGCGGCGCCGTGGCGATCCATGCCGAACGAGAACATGGTGCGGCCTGCGATCTCCAGCGTCATCCGCTGCATCGCCTCGCGCAGATCGACCGGGCCGCCACTCGCGGACTTCAGCTTGGCGATGGTCTCGTCGACCGCCGCGATCATGTAAGGCACCAGCGTCGTCACCGCGCGCGGCGTGAACGCAGGCGCCAGCGTGCGGCGCTGATGTTTCCACGCACGCCCTTCGGCGATCAACAGCCCCTCGCCCAGCATCGGACGCAGCACGCGAAGGCCGGCCGGCGTGCGGGTGTAGTTCTCGTAATTGTCGACCAGCACATGGCGGATCGCATCCGGCGTGTTGAGGATGAAGCTCGAATGGTTGAGAAAGCGGCCCTGGACGATGTCGTCCTCATAGGCGCGCTGGCCCCAGGTCTCGATCGGCGAGTTGCGCATCACCCGCATGCGCGCGAACGCGCCCATGTCGTCCGGCGCGCGCGGCGGCGCCGGCGGGACCAGGGGACGCCGCGTGACCGTGATATCGTAGACTTCGGCTATGCTCATGGTCCTCGCTTCCTGCCTCACGCGACGGCCGATCCGGCCTTGCGATCCCGGCGCCAAGAAGGCGCGCGGACCCTCCACCAGACCTAATAAGTCAGCCCGGCGACCGCAATCCGATTTTCCGACGCCGGCCAGGCCCGCATCATAATGCGTTCCCCGTTGAAGATCGCGGCGACCGGACGGCCGACATCGTCCGCGGCGAGCCGCAGCGTCGTCACCGAATCCGTCGGCACGCCGGGCTTTACATCGGCCGGCTCCTTGCCGTCGAACAGCACGATATCGCGCGGCAGGCCGAAATAGCCGCGCGGCCGCGACATCAGCACGACCGCGCCTGCGCCGGCATCGGCCGGCCCCAGCGGCCGCGCCGCGCGGAGATGCACGATCTCGGACGAGCGCGGAAACGGCGAGCGATAGATGTGCGTCGTCGCCGTACCGGGTGACGTCAGCACGAATTCGAGCGGCCACGACGGGTCGACCTGCGCCGGACCCCAGCGGCCGTCGGCGCCGGTCTGCGAGCTGTGCAGCGGGCCGCCGATGCGCTCGCCGGTCTCCGCCGCGACATGATAGATGTCGACCGTGGCGCCCGGCACCGGCCGATTGGTCGGCACGCCGCCCGGCGTACCCGTGACGAGGCCGCTCAGCCTCACCGCCGTCTCCGGCACGATCCCGATCCGCGACGGCTCGCGGCTTGCGATGAATTTGTAGATCTCGCGAAAGGCGCGCGGATGAAAGGCGGTCTCGCGATGATCGACCGCGCCGAGCACCAGATTGGTCGCGCCTTTCAGCGCCGGGCCTTCCGTCGTGACGTTGGTCGGCGTGCCCGGCTTGCCGACGAAGCGGCCGTCGGCTTGCGCATATTTGTCGAGGCCGTCGCTTCGCAGCGTCAGGAATGCGGTGCCAACAGTCACTTCGCTGTCGCCATCGTTCAGTCCGCGCAGGAACAGACCACGTCCGTTGAACTCGTTGCCGAGCCCGTCGTCCCACGCATACACACCGTGATTGGGCGTGCCGCACAGCACCGCGTGGCTGATGTCGCCGCCGCCACCATTCTTGATGTGGTTGCGGATCGCATTGCCGCCGCGCGAACTGCCGACCAGTGCGATCCGCGGCGCGCCGGTCTTCTGCTTCAGCTCCCTGATCGCCTCGGCGAGCTCGCGGCGCTGGTCCTCGGTCGAGGAGCGGCTCGCCTGCTCGATCTTGTCGTCGGTGCGCGCCAGCGGATCGGTGAAATTGATCGCCGCCATGCGTTCGCGAGGCATGCCGTTCGATTCCATCCGCCAGAACGTCGTCATCCAGAGCGGGGCGTGATCGCCATTGCCATGCACGAACAGGATCGGCGGGGTGTCACCGGCGGCCGCCGGCTGAGCCGAGGCCGGGGCGCCAATACGGCCGGCCAGCAGGGACAGGGCGCCGGCCCCTTGCAAGATTCTCCGCCGCGACAGCGCCATCGGTCCCCTTTCCCCCAGGCCTTCCTTTGACCTTCCCTTGACCGTCCCTTGGCCTTCCTCAGGTCTTTCAGTGCTTTAGCTGTGTCCTATCCCCGCCAAGGATACCGTAATCGCTGGACAGGACCCGCGTTTCGCGGGCATCAGTTGGTGCAGCCGGAATCGTCCAACAAGCCATAGCAGGCCAACCGGAACTGGATATGACCGAACCGCGCGATCGCTCAGACAGTATCACTGCACCGTTGCGGCATTCAATCTTCAGGCGAATCTGGCTCGCGAGCCTGCTCTCCAATCTCGGTATCCTGATCCAGGGCGTCGGCGCCGCCTGGGCGATGACGCAGATGACCACGGAGGCCGACAAGGTCGCGCTGGTGCAGACCGCCTTGATGTTGCCGGTGATGCTGATCTCGATGCCGGCCGGGGCCATCGCCGACATGCACGACCGCCGCATCGTCGCGCTGGTGTCGCTGGCGATTGCGCTGACCGGCGCCACCACCCTGACCGTGCTGGCCTGGCTCAATCTGGTAACGCCGAACATCCTGCTCGCGCTGTGCTTCGTCGTCGGCAGCGGCATGGCGCTGTTCGGCCCGGCCTGGCAATCCTCGGTCAGCGAGCAGGTGCCGCCGGAGACGCTGCCCGCCGCGGTCGCGCTGAACGGCATCAGCTACAACATCGCGCGCAGCTTCGGTCCGGCGATCGGCGGCATCGTGGTGGCGTCCGCGGGCGCCGTGGCCGCCTTCGCCGCCAATGCCGTGCTGTATCTGCCGCTGCTCGTCGTGCTGTTCCTGTGGAATCGCGTCAGCGAGCCGTCGCGGCTGCCGCGCGAGCGGCTGAACCGCGCCATCGTCTCCGGCGTGCGCTACATCACCAATTCGCCGTCGATCAAGATCGTGCTGACCCGCACCATGGTGACCGGCATCATCGGCGGCTCGGTCTCGGCGCTGATGCCGCTGGTGGCGCGCGACCTCCTGCATGGCGGCGCGCAGACCTACGGCATCATGCTCGGCGCCTTCGGCATGGGCGCGGTGATCGGCGCGCTCAACATCAGCGAGATTCGCAGCCGGCTCAGCGGCGAAGCCGCCATACGCGTCTGTGCGTTGACGATGGGCGCGGCGATCGCCGCGGTTGCCGTGAGCAAGCAGCCGGTGATCACCGCCGCCGCGCTGGTCGTTGCCGGAGCGGTGTGGATGCTGGCGATCGCGCTGTTCAATATCGGCGTGCAGCTCTCCGCGCCGCGCTGGGTCGCGGGCCGTTCGCTGGCCGCCTTCCAGGCCGCGATCGCCGGCGGCATCGCGATCGGAAGCTGGTGCTGGGGCCGCATCACGGACGTGGGCGGCGTCGAGATGGCGCTGCTGATCTCCGCCGGTCTGATGCTGCTGTCGCCAGTGCTCGGCATCTGGCTCAGGATGCCGCCGATCGGCGCGCGCAACGAGGACGCGACGGATGCGCTGGCCGATCCCGAGGTGCGGCTGCAACTGAGTGGGCGCAGCGGCCCGCTGGTGGTCGAGATCGAATACCGGGTGGCGCAGGACAATGCCCGCGCCTTCCACAATGTGATGCAGGACGTACAGCTCAGCCGCCAGCGCAACGGCGCCTATGGCTGGTCGATCGCCCGCGACATCGCCGATCCCGAATTGTGGACCGAGCGCTATCATTGCCCGACCTGGCTCGATTTCCTGCGCCAGCGCAACCGCGCCACGCAGATCGAGCGCGAACTGCATCAGAAGGCGGCCGACTTCCACATCGGCGCCGAGCCGATCCGCGTGCGCCGGATGCTGGAGCGTCCGTTCGGATCGGTGCGCTGGAAGGACGAGACCCCGGATCGCGCCGCCAAGGAGGTGATCCCGGTGGTCGCGACAGCGGCGGGGAGCAGCACTTAGGTCCAGGCAGTCATTCCGGGGCGATGCGAAGCATCAAACCCGGAATGACGACGGCTGGAATCACTGCCCGTGATCGGCGAGCGTCTGCTGGCAGGCCTTGCTGAGGCGACTGCGGTGCTCCTTCAAACACGCCAGCACGACCTGATCGCCCTCGCTGAGATGGGCGCGGCAGAACCGCGAGGCATCGCGCGAGCAGGCATCGCGCCCCTGCTGCTGCGCCGAGGCGGCCGACGTCAACAAAACCAGCGGAACGACGGCAAGCAGAAATCGGGTCATCTCTCAAAGCCTCTCAAGCGTTTTCGCGCGAGGTGGTGCCGGTTCGCGTGAAGAAAACGCGTCAAATAAGGAATCCGGAGCCCCGTTCCGATTTCATCGGAGCGGAAACGGCTCCAGGGAATGCGACGCCGGTTCTATAGCGTTTCCTTGTCGCGAAGAAGCTTGAAACCGACTGTGACCGTCATCACGCATGGTAACGCCTCCTTTTTCTTGTCCTTCCGGCGCCTTGTTGGGATCGCGTTAAGACCTTGTTGGCATTAATCGCTCGTTACGGCTGTGGCGTATCCTTAAGTTCCGAGAGAGTGTGTAGCGATGCGTAGTGCGTTGGGCCTGATGCTGGCCAGTGTTGTAACGGCGATCGTGATCGCCGGCGTGTGGTTCTGGACCTCCTCGCCGCGTGCCGACGCGGCTCCTCCGCAAACCACGGCTGCGGCCAAGGCCGATCCGCTTCCCGCGGCGGCAAAACAGGCCGCCAAGGACGATGTCGAGACGACCGCCGCGCTGTCGAAGCGCGCCGATGCCACCCAGGCCGCGGCACCGGCCGCCACTCCTGCTCCGGTGCCGGCCCCCGTCGCGGCCGCGCCCAAATGCGCCAACCCCGATGCGCTCGGCATCAGCCGCACCGTCGTGGTCGACACCAATGGCGGCCCGGGCTTCGGTTTCCTGCAGTACAAGCAGTATGACTTCCTGACCGACAAGGAGGTCGTGCTGACCTTCGACGACGGTCCGTGGCCGACCACGCCGGCCGTGCTCAAGGCGCTGGCCGACGAATGCACCAAGGCGGTGTTCTTCCCGATCGGCCTGCACACCACCTATCACCCGGACATCCTCCGCCAGGTTGCCGCCGCCGGCCACACCATCGGCGCCCATACCTGGTCGCATGCGCACTTGGCCGGCAAGAAGATCACCGAGCAGCAGGCCAAGGACGAGATCGAGAAGGGTTTCAGCGCGGTAAAGCTGGCGCTGGGTGCCAACCCGGCCCCGTTCTTCCGCTTCCCGGCGCTGGCGCACACCCCGGCGACAACCGCCTATCTCGGCACCCGCAACATCGCGATGTTCTCGGTCGACGTCGACTCCAACGACTTCAAGTCCAAGAGCGCTGACGAGGTCATCAACAATGTGATGACCAAGCTCGACAAGGAGCACAAGGGCATCATCCTGATGCACGACCTGCAGAAGCACACCGCGCAGGCGCTGCCGACGCTGCTCCGCAAGCTCAAGGCCGGCGGCTACAAGGTGGTCTGGATGAAGGCCAAGACCCAGCTCGAGACGCTGCCCGAATACGACGCGATGATGGCGAAGACCGAGAAGCCGATCGCAACGGGCCGGCCGATCGGCAACGTCGTGCAGACGGTCGCCGAGTAACGCAGCGAACGCACTCTCAACCCAAAGCGCCCTTGGACCCAATCCAGGGGCGTTTTCGTTTTCTGGTCGCAGCCACCTTCTCCCGGCCCGATACGATGTGAGCGACAGCCTGGAAAGGCCTGTGCGCCTTCAAGAGAGGCACCATCACGCCCGGTGGCTGCGGCTCCCACAAAAATATCGAAAACAACCCCATGCAAAGGAGCCGGCGGATGCCGTCTCCAGACTAACCGTTTGAGTGCCCAGGCGCGGGCGTAGCGGGTGTTCGGATCGGCCGAGATGAAATGTCCCGTCTTACGCTCCCATCACATGAAACCTCCAACCATCTTCGGAAACGCTGATGCGATCGGATAGAGTTCAGATCGAGCCAGCCGGCGCAACGGCGGGAAAATCCTGCTCGGGATCGAACGCGTTATTGAAAAAGTTCGTCAGGGAGTACATGGCCACTAGCGCGACGATCTCCATGACGTTCGCATCTGTGTAGCCGGCGTCCCGGACGGCTTTCATATCGGCGTCACCGACCTTGCCGCGGGTTGTGATGACTTTGCGCGCAAACTGGAGAGCGGCGTCCCGCTTCGGATCACTGGCATGACCCTTCCGAGCGAGAATGATTTCATTAGCCGGCAGCCTGGCCATATGCTCGGCCGTAAAGCTGTGAACCGTCAGGCAGTAGTTGCACCCATTCACTTCGGAGACAGCGAGGCCGATGCTGTCACGCGTCTTCAAGTCGAGCGCCTTGCTCAAAGAGCTGAGCAGTGTAGCCCATGCGTTGAACGCGATCGGGCTCAGCGCGAAGGTCGCCATCATATTCGGAGTGAACCCGATGTTCTTGGTGAATCCATCGAGGGTCGGTTTCGAATCTGCCGGCACCTGAGCCGGTGTTGGCAATGCAGTTCGAGCCATCAGTAATCTCCGTAGATCGTATCATACCAGGTCCAGCACATCGGCCACCGGACGGCGCGGCTTCTGCGCCCAGTTTCCCGGACGCTCCGGACCCACGGCCAACAGCAGGACCGGCACTTCGTCCTTCGCCAATCCGAACTCGCGGTGCACCGGTTCGGCGTCGAAACCGATCATCGGCGTCGACCCCAGGCCTAGCGAGCGGGCCGCATAGATGATCGCTGCCGCGCCGAAGGAGGCGGTTCGTAGCGCTTCATCGCGCTGGCGCTGTGGGTACTCCATGTACAGATTGCGCGCGGGGATCTCCCATTCCGGCACCATCTTCGCCGGCATGACGCCCGATTCTACCAGCGGCGCCAGGCGCTCCGGTATTACGCTGGAATCGGCCAACTGGCCGCAGACGATGAAGGTAACGGCTGCGTCGGTGATCGCGGGTTGATTCCAAGCCATCGGACTCAACCGGGCTTTGGCTTCAGGCGTGCGCACGGCGATGAAGCGCCAGTTCTGCATGTGGAAGGATGTCGGTGCGGCGGTGCCGATTCGCACGAGCTCTCGGATTTGGTCGTCGCTCAGGGTGGCGGCAGGGTCGTAATACTTGGTAGAGCTGCGGCTCAGGATACATTCGATAACAGCGTTGGTCATGGTTGGTCCTAGGAGTGAAGTGATAGGTTGAGGCACGAGAGTGCTTTCGCTCTCTTTGAGAGCCGGCCGGCCGCATTCATCGATAGGCGCGCGCCGCTCACGGACGAGCGCAAATGATCGTCTTCCCGCTGGCCCGCTCGGTCGGGTTGAAGGCAGCAACGGCATCGTCGAGGGTAACCACGCTGCCGATGTTTGTCCGCACTCGTCCGTCACGCGCCCGCCGGACAATCTCACTCAGTTGGGCGCGATCGGGTTCGACGACGAAGTCTATCGTCCGGCCGTCAGCGGGGCGTGCATCAGTCGGACCGGCGATGGTCACCAGCGTTCCTCCGGCTCGAATCACGCGCGCGGACCGCTTCGCGATGTCGCCGCCAAGGACATCGAACACCAGATCGACTCCGCCGACATCTTCCAGAGTGTCGTTGTCGAGGTCGACGAACTCCTGTGCGCCGAAGTCGAGAGCCGTCTGACGGCCGGCAGCGCGTCCGGTACCGATGACGTAAGCGCCAGCCTCACGTGCGAGCTGGGTTGCCATCGAACCGACGACGCCGGCGGCACCGTGCACGAGGACGCTCTGCCGCGCCCGAAGCCGGCCGTGATCGAACAGCCCCTGCCACGCGGTAAGGCCTGGCATCACGAGGGCCGCGCCCACCGTGAAATCGACATCGCCCGGCAACGGCGCGACGTTGCGCGCCTCGATGGCCACATGCTCCGCCAAGGCGCCGTCGCGATACCAGTCCGCGAGACCGAATACCCGCTGTCCAACCGACAGCCCCGTCGTGCCATAGCCGAGGGCGCTGACCACTCCAGCCAACTCGTGGCCGGGGATCGACGGTGTTCGGTCACGCTCGCGGCGATCGGTCCAAGTCGAGGGCCAAGTCAGCTCATCCCGGGTGAATCCCGCCGCATGAATCTCAACGACGACGTCGTTTATCGCGGCCTGCGGCTCGGGCCGCTCCACGAGCTTCATTCCGGCCGTTCCCGCCGCTTGGTCCGTCACAACGATTGCCTTCATCGTGCACCTGCCTGAGTGTGGCAGCTCATCATCTTCCGAACTCCTTTTCAGACGAGCGAAAACAGGAAGGCGAAACTCGATGGCTCCAATGACCTTGGATATTGAATCGATGCCTTCGACGCGGCGCATTTCCTAAAGCCACGTTGCCACTGGTCCCGGCGCGATGAAACCCGCGTCGGACGTTCCTGGACGCGCGGACACGCATTCTGGACTCCAGAGCTGGCCAACGCCGAGGATCAGTCGCCGAGTGTGCGCGAATCTGGCTAGGGAACGGGAAAGAGCCCGGTTGGGGCGCAGCGTCGGGCATGCACGAGCCCACGCGGCTTGCTTTCGGCCTTTGCTGTTTCCAGTTTTTTTCTTCGATCAGGCAGCTAGTTCAGCCAACGCTGATGGCCCGACGAACAGTTTCAATCGATGAGCGGATGTCGCTATTGGCACGCCCATCTAAAATCGCACACTTGACGGGAGAGATGCCTCGGAGGCGGTATTTGGCTCAAGTGCCCTTACCACTCCCACCTTTCTTCACGCGCAGCCGGTACTCGCTAGGTTCAACGTTGTAGGCTTTGCGGAATGCTCGCACGAAACTTGACCGGCTTTCGTAGCCGGCGTTGTAGGCCACAACATCGACTGGGGCTGATGTCGTCGTGAGATCGAGCGCCGCCTGCCGCATCCTGAGATCCCGAAGGATGGCCATCGGCGAACGGCCAAAGATCTCCGAGAACTTCGCCATGAATGCCGACCGGCTCAGACCCGCGCAATGCGCAAGGCTCTGAACCGTATGAACGGCCCCCGGACGCGCCACCATATCGGCGAATGCACGCGTGATCTGCCGATCCGCGAGAATCGAAAACCGATCAGTCCAGCTGCGGGAGGACTTCATCGACCGCCTCACCAGGGCGATGATGACCTGCTTTAGCAGGGACGCCGTCATGGCGCCCATACCGATTTCCTGCACGCAAAGCTCCTCGACCGCTTCGCGAAGCTTCAGGTCGATCTTGTCCGTCGGCTCGAACTTCTCGACCACGGGCTCGCGCAATTCGCGAAACAACCCGACGGATTGTCCGAAGGATGCGTTGAAGAAGCCGCAGATCTGGATGATCTCGGGCTGCTCGGTCGGTGTTGCGATACGCAACACGCTGTCATGCTGCTTCCAGCAATCGCGGGAGATGAGCCTCTTCGGGCCACTGGTTCCGTCGACTTCGATTACGAACGGGGTACTCGGAGGCTTGATGATGAGGAGATGGGGTTCGAGCGACATCCAAGGCCCATCGCCGATCGAAATTCGTCCCCTGCCACTAATGGTGTAATGGACCGCCGGCGCATCGATCGTCCCCATCTCGGCGCGATGGCCTGATGGAATCAGCATTTCGGTGAGCGCGACGACATCGATCTCAAGTGCCCGCATGAGGTTGTTGAGATCAGCGGTGGCGAGCTTCGAGGCAGAGACGGCGATCCGCGAATCTGGCCGCTCGCCCTGTCCGCTTCCGGCCCGCGATTTGGCCGTGTTTTGCATAAGCAACCTGCCTACAAGATCAACCCGTGAATCCGCTAGGCGAATCTGTCTTCACCCTTGAACTGGATTTTGTGGCGCGCCGAAAGGAGTTTTGGCGTGGTCCAGTCGGATTGTTGGAACTTGGTCCTATCGGTGGGACAGCATCGCTGTAGTTTTTGCACCTTGAGATAGGGTCTCGGCGCCACGCCGCGCCCGTACACGCTAGCATCTACAGCACAAGCTTGCGTGCCGTGCCTCCGACGATGATCCGGGAATAGATTCGTCGGTTCGGCCCTCTCTTGCACGATGCCCGAACCCTGGAGAGCTCTGTGAGTGCATTCGAACAAGGTCGCGTACGGTCGGGCGACAATGGCTTGGCGAATACGGCCGCCGAAAAGCTGCGTTCGATGATCCCGGCGGCTGGAGCGATGGCTTATCCGTTCCTGCTCGATGCATTTCATTTCGCGGTCTCTCCTGCTGTTGGTTCGGTGTCGTTCGGACGACTGGTCCTGGCGGCGCTTTGCCTGTTGGCCGCGACCGCCGCGCCCCTGCTGGGTCTTGCCTGCGCGTACTGGATGACCATGGCCGAGCCTTCGTCGTTCGAGCTGCGCGCCCGACGGCTCGCCTATCTCAGCATCGCCGCGCCGCCCTTGTTCGTACTGACCGGCGTCGGTCTCGGATTGCTGCACATCCCCGTCAGCGACGAGCTTGTATGGGTCGCGGGTTGGGCGGTCGCGTGTCTCTATGTGCTGCTCGGCGGTGAGCAAGAGCGCCCGGCAGGATCAGCCGCGATTGCGCCATCCATCGCCAAATGGCGCGTGACGCACGGCGTCGCCGCAGCGGTGATCCTGCTCTACGTCGCGTTTCACCTCACCAATCATCTGCTGGGCCTACTCGGACCCGAGGTTCATGCCGCCGTGATGAAGATGGGGCGCACGGTCTATCGATCGTCCCTCGTCGAACCGATCCTCGTCGGCCTGATGCTGTTCCAGGTCGCCGTCGGGGTGCGGCTCGCCTGGCGCTGGAGCTCGCTGCCGGCGGATGCCTACCGCGTGTTTCAGATCGGCTCCGGCATTTATCTCGCGGCATTCATCCTCACCCATCTGAACTCCGCATTGGTCTCGGCGCGGGCCGTGCACCACATCGAAACCAACTGGGCCTGGGCATCGGGTGCACCGACCGGACTGATCCACGATGCCTGGAGCATTCGCCTGGTGCCGCACTACGCGCTCGGCGTGTTCTTCGTGCTCGCCCATCTGGCGTCGGGATTGCGCGGCGTCCTGATCGCGCACGGCGTCGGCGCCACGGTCGCCAATCGGTTCTGGACAATCGGGCTCGCGGCAGGCGGCCTGCTGGCGATTGCGATCATGAGCGCACTATGCGGCGCGCGGGCCTAGGCGGCGCAAATCGTCTGATAGGCCGCCAATTGAAGCGCGACGACGCGTTGCGCGGAATGACATTTCTCGAACCACAGACGCGCGGCATCGCCGCGGCGATTATCGTCCAGCGGATCAGAAAGAACCTCAAGAATCCGGGCCGTGCACGTCTCGACACTGTCGGCGGCCAGGCAAGGCGGCGCCGCTCCGAAGAACTCGGCCGATTGGGTTTCATCGAGATTCGTTATGACGCGACGTCCGAGCGCCATTGCCTCAAAGGTAACTCCGCCGATCGCCGGGATCCTGAACTGATCGACGACGACGTCACTCGCGCAGTAAAGCTGTCGCAATTCCGCCTTGTTCAACGACGGTATCCACGAAACCATATCTTTGATTCCAAGTTCCAGAATCAGGTCCTTGCTTCGGTGAACATCAACGCCCCACTCGACCAGGATGATGCGAAAATCGCGATCCGTTTGCGCAACCTGCGCGGCCGCCCTCAAGAAGAGATCATTGCCCTTCTGCATTGAGGCGGGTGCAGCGTGCCAGTGATGGCGCGTGGGGCTAAAGAATGTGGTGACCCTAGAGTCCCGCTTCGGAAGCTTGAGTCCTGCCCGGAAGGTCGAAATCTTTTCATCGTCGAAGGCATGCGGAAGGTAAACGGTCCGCTCCCTCTTCAATTTCAGCCGCTGCACAGACGGCAGCACGTCCGAATTGGTCACGAACGAGAAAGCCGCATTCTTGTACGACGCCGAACAAAGAATGCCATTGTAGCTTTTCTCGAAAGGCACCTCTCGCAACGTGCCATGTTCGTAACACGTGTAATTTTTGAATCCGTTGATGAACGGAATGAACCCGTCGATCGAATATCCCTGAATGATGTCGTATTGCTCCAATACGTCAGCGAATTCATTGGCAATGGTGGATGCGAAAGCTTCGACAGAGACGAGGGCTTCTGCCGGATAATCCGTAAACTGTTGCAACACGTTACCAAGCAGTGCCGCACGTTGCGAGGCGTTTCGATCCTCTCCCTTGCCGTACTTTTCGAAGTAGCGGAACTCCGGGCGATCGACGATCTCCGGGCGGGTCGCCATGGGAATGACTGATGAACCGACGTCAGCGGCCACGCTTTTGTCTGCGGCCGGCGTCAGGGCGTCAGCAGTTGGGATCGTGAAGACGTTGTTTTCGCCCGCAATCGGCGCCGCGACGTCGGGATCCGGTATCGTGAAGGCATCAGCGGGAAACTCGAAGCCAAAGCACGGCAAGCCGCGGCTGCGCCTCTGACTTCGCCAAATTGCGACCGCCAGGCTCGACCAGGCGACAACTCCGGTTTCCGCTTCCCGCCGCAAATGAACAAACACATATTTCGTCAGCAAGGAGCGATAGATCGATGTGAGGCGACTTGAGCCTTTGGGATTTGCTGACGACGTATCGCGAATCGTCCCATCCCTATTGCTTTCGCTTGCAGTCGGCGTCGCCGCGTCGGGATTTGAGATCGTGAAGACATCAGCAGGAAACTCGAAGCCGAAACGCGGCAAACCGCGACTGCGCCTCTGACTTCGCCAAATTGCGACCGCTAGGCTCGACCAGGCGACAACTCCGGTTTCCGCTTCACGCCGCAAATGCACAAACACATATTTCGTCAGTAAGGAGCGATAGATCGATGTGAGGCGACTTGGGCCTTTGGAATTTGGTGACGACGTATCGCGAATCGTCCCATCCCTATTGCTTTCGCTTGCAGCCGGCGTCGCGGCGTCGGGATTTGAGATCGTGAAGACAGCAGCGGGAAACTCGAATCCAAAGCGCGGCAAGCCGCGGCTGCGTCTCTGACCTCGCCAAATGGCGACCGCCAAACTCGGCCCGGCGACAACGCCGGTTTCCGCTTCACGCCGCAAATGAACAAATACGTACTTCGTCAGAAGGGAGCGATAAGTTGATACGAGGCGGCCTGGTCCTTCGGGATTTGGATATTCGTCGGCGAGAGCTCGGCCCTGCTCAATCTGCGGATCTGGCGCGGCCGCCTTCGATGAGGCCGGCGAAATGCGGGAGAGTGCAGACTCAGGCTCTATGACCGCCTCTGGCAGGACGATGGCCGGCTGATCGAGAGGCTGCGGGATTCTGGATGCCTGACTTGACTGGAAGTCCTGAAAATCGCGCGCAATTGAAATCGTGTCTGCCAGATGCTCCGGCATCGGTGGACGGACCCGGCTCTCTGCGGCAGCGATGCCATCAAGCATCTCCCAATATCGTGCCTGCAGCAGGGTCCAAAAGAATGCTGCGGCTCCGCTGTCGCCGGCGTTCTTGGCACGAAGGTACGAGAGGCAATCGAGAACGGGGCCCTGCACAAACCAATCCGGTCGCCGCCAACCGCCCAACTCGGTGGCCCACCAATCCGGGAACATGTTGTCGACGTTGCCGTCGAAGCTTGCGGCCTCCCATTCTGGGCAACCCATGACGTGATAGTAGTTATAGCAAATGACGTCCGCTTCGATTCCGAAGCGCCGCTGAATCAAGGCATTGTTGTAGGCGTTGTTCGCGATATTGCCGATATGCAGGACGCGCAGCGGGCGGTTATGGGCGCGTTGGAACTCCCTCAGGAAGGCAAGCTGTAGTTGAAATTCGCTATCGCGATCCTTCGGTCCCAACGTCATTCCCCGGCAATCGTATTTCAGGCACTAAGTCTTCCGCACGAAAACGCACAATCAACGAACATCGATTCCGCGACAGTCATTCTGCTCTATGTCGCGTCTCATCTCACCAATCATTTAGTCGGCTTGCACGCTAGAGTTCGGTTGGTGTGGCGCTCGAGTCACTACCGGCGGATGCGCGACGCGGGTTCCGGATTGGCATGCGCGTCGACCTCGCCACGCTCATCGCGACCCATCTGAATACCGCGCCGTCTCGGCGCGGGTGTGCACCACATCGATACTACCGGGATTGTGCGGCGTTTTCTTCGTGTTTTCGCGTCTCCCGCCGGGGTTGTGTGGCGTCCTGACGCGCCCGGGGGCCACCACAGTCGCCAATCGGATCCGGGCAACCGGGCGCGCAGCAGGCGGACTGGCCGCGATTGCAATCATATGCAGATTGTGCCGTGTGAGAATCCAGGCGAGTAAATCTCGCCTGCGTATGGAGGCGGGGAATGGTCCCGGAGAGTGGTGCCGCAAGAGGGACTCGAACCCCCGACCCCGTCATTACGAATTAGGGGTTCAGCTATTTCCGGAGATTACTCATCATTACCGAAAGTTGAAAAAGCCCTTGTGGCGGGGGTTTTCTGCTTTATCGTGATCGCCCAAGGTTACCCGTGATAGCCAATCGGTGGTTACGCGGTGGTTCCGTGGTTCCTGAAACGATGGCTAACAGTCAAATAACGAAGCGCCTGATCGACAGTCTTAAGCCGCGCGCCAGCGAGTATTTTGCTTGGGACGGGTCGCTGGCCGGATATGGGGTACGCGTCCAAACGACGGGCGCTATGTCCTACGTCGTCAAATATCGTGCTGGCAGCGGTCGCGCAGCCCCGACACGTCGGCTCACACTGGCGAAGGTTGGCACCCTCACGCCTGACGAGGCCCGTACGCTCGCTAAAAAAATGCTCGGCTCTGTTGCCCATGGCGCCGATCCGGCTGCTCAGCGGGCTGCTGACAAGCGCGCATCCACCCTTTCGGAGGTGGCGGAGCAATTTCTGACCGAACACGTCGAAGCCAAGCGCTCGGCATCCTCGGCAGGCTCGTATCGGGACCTGTTGGAGCGGCTGGTCTTGCCGGAGCTGGGAAAGCGTAAGGCTGGCAAGATCACGTCAGCTGAAATACAGCGCTTGCATATCAAAAATGCCCACCGGCCCTATCAGGCCAACCGCTTGCTGCGCGTCCTAAGCAGTCTCTTCACTTTCGCTGGCAAGATCCACGCTGTGCCGGTCGGGTTCAACCCGTGTCGGGGGATCGAACATTTTTTAGAAGAGGGCCGCGAGCGATATTTGACCACGGCAGAATTGGCACGCATCGGTGAGGCCATCCGGGAAGCCGAAACAGTCGGGCTGCTCTATGCGGTTGATCAATCGAAGCCGAAGGCCAAGCACGCTCCGAAGGAGGCCAACCGTCGAACCGTCATTGGCCCGCATGCCGCCGCCGCACTACGTCTGCTGATCTTTACGGGTGCCCGCCTCCGGGAAATTCTGCACCTCAAGTGGGACCATATTGATTTTGAGCGCGGGTTACTTCTGCTGCCGACCAGCAAGACCGGCAAGAAGACAATTATGCTGAACGCGCCTGCACTTGCGATTTTGCGTGGACTACCACGCGCGAGTGATTACGTTATTGCCGGGACATTTCCTGACCAGCCGCGCGCCGATCTCAAGAAGCCGTGGAGGGCAGTGTCGAACCGGGCTGGCCTGACAGGCGTACGCATCCACGACCTTCGGCATACCCATGCGTCGGTAGGTGCCGGTGCGGGGCTGGGATTGCCAATCATCGGCAAGTTGTTGGGGCACACGCAAGCGGTGACGACCCAACGTTATGCGCATTTGGATGCTGATCCGTTGAGAAAGGCGTCAGAGCACATTGCGAGCCAACTGGCGTCGGCAATGGGAGAAAGAAGCGGCGTAGGCGCAGATATTGTTCCCTTGCAAGTTAAAGGTCGGTCGCGGCGCGAATAGCGGATCTCGTCGCGGACATGATGGCCGGAACGCAACCGGCGGAAGTAGTACCGCCTCGCCCGCAAGCTTTCGGTGGTGCGCAGTGACCAACTTTTGATCGGCAGCGTTCGCCTGTTGACGGACTGCCTAACTCGGATATGATTTGTGTTACAGGCGCTTCAGAAGCGCAACGCAGAGGGTTCAGACCCTCACTCCCAGCGCCTCAGACGCGCACCAGAGGCTCAGTCCCTCCATTCGCCAGCGCCTCAGACGCGCAGCCGCGCCGGTCTCAAACACCGGGCTGTAGGGTATCTAGGTTGCCAAGGGTTCAGGCCCTAAGGCGATCAGATTATTCCGCGCTGTTCGGACGAACTTTCCGAGCGACCCAAAACATCCCTTGATCTGAAAGGATCGAACATGACGAACACCGTCATGCGGGCTGATGGCGTCGCGGTCGCGAACGACCACTCCCGCACTCCTACTCGTCGCATTCCACTCGTCGCAGGGACGCCGCCAAGTACGTCCGGGACGAGCACGGGCAACCATGCTCTCCTAAGACTTTGGCCAAACTCGCGGTGGTCGGAGGTGGTCCTGCGTATCGCAAGGCAGGAAAGTTTCCGCTGTACGAGCCTGATGATCTCGATGAATGGGCGCTGGCCAAGCTTTCGGCCAAGGTGCGCTCTTCTTCCGAATTTCGAGCGTCGGCAAAGCCGCAGCAGGAACAGCGTTCAGTTGAAAAATAAGCCGGTCCCGCGCGGCTGAAGCACAGGACCGGGAAATAGACGGAACATCGAGTCCCTATCTAAGCGTCCGCTGAAAGCTGCGCAAGCACCGGCCTTTCCGTGCGAAGGGAGGCCGACATGACACGCACCGAGTTGACTGACCGCCCTTATGGGGCGTGCCTCAGTAACTTCGCCGATGGTTATCGCAGTTGGGGTCGCATGATCTCAAACGCTCGACCTGACAAGCGTGCCGACGTGTTCTGCAATTGCTGTAGCGAGGGCGCAGGCTATGTCGCCCACGGGGCCGACCGCGCCGCCGTTGCCGACGCGCTGACAGAACTGGCGCAACGCCACAGCCTCGAAAAACTGCTCGGCGGCGACGATGGTATCCAGCAAACCATTTCTGACGCCTTCCGCAAAGCCGACAGGAAGATCGCCGACGAGGCGGCAGAAATCACCGGGCGATTGGAGCGCCGGAACCGCGCCGACGTGCCTGCGCGCCACGCCCGGCTTGAGGTTGTTTGCATGGCCGATGTCGCTCCGGTTCCGATTGAATGGCTTTGGCCAAATCGGATCGCCGTCGGGAAAGTGTTTGCGCTGGCAGGAAATGGTGGGATTGGCAAATCCACCCTCCTCTGCGACTGGGCGGCGAGAATAACCACGGGCGAGGTGTGGCCCGATGGTGCGTCCGCCGGTCCTGCCGGAAGCGTGATCATCCTCGCCTCTGAAGATGACCTTGGTGATACCATCGCGCCCCGACTGATGGCCGCTGGCGCGGACTTAAGCCGCATCCACGTGGTTCGGTCCCTTATGGACGAAAATAATAAGCGACGCGGGTTTAACCTGCAGGCCGACCTTGAGACGCTTGAGGTTGAGATACGAAAGCACGGCGATGTCCGCGCAATCATGCTGGACCCCGTGACCAGCTACCTTGGTAAAGTCAATAGCCACACGAATGCTGATGTTCGGGCGGTTCTTGACCCGCTGGGCGAGATGGCGTCGAGGATGAGGGTGGCGGTTATCTGCAATAATCATTTCAACAAGACAACAGGCGGAAGCGCAAACAACCGGATCATCGGCAGCGTGGCGTTCGTCAATCAAGCCCGCGCCGCATACATCGTCACCCCTGATGAGAATGATAGAGCCCGAAGGTTGCTGATCCCGTCCAAAATGAATATCGGACCTGACCAAGACGGGCTCGCCTACCGGATCGAAGGCTGCCTTGTCGCTCACGATGGAAAGGAAATCGCCACCTCTCGTATCATGTACGAGACCACGCCCATCACGATGACCGCCGATCAAGCATTGGCGGCGCTGGACGGCCACGGTGATAGCTGGTCTGCAAAGGCGGAAGCCATTGACTTCCTGACGGATCTGCTTAGCGGTGGGCCTGTCTCCGCCAAAGACATAAAGCGGAAGGCTATTGACGACGGCATCTCGTGGGCAGCCATTCGCCGGGCGCAGACAGCTCTCGGCATCAAACCGGCGAGGGATGGGTTTGGTGCTGACGGAAAGAGCATCTGGTCCCTGCCATAGTTGCTCAAAATCTCCATCGTTGCTCAACGTGTTCAGGCGAGAGAACTTGAGCAAGTTGAGCAAGTATGGACTCCGGGCTGTGCCGTGCCCCTCCCCGAGATGCCCGTGTTCTTACGCGGGGAGCCGGTGTACCCCCGACACCAACCACGGCACCAACACCGGCACGACCCCACGGCCACAACGACGCCGCCGCCGACAACAACATCGAAAGCGGCGCCAATACCGACGCCGACAACCACCACCGATTTGGTGTTACAAACATTAATGATGCGCCGCAGCGGCCTTCGCGCAGGGCTGGTCGCGACCTCGGACCAGCGGCGCCGTTCCGGTCGGCGATGAACGTCTGGGGGTTGCTGAAGGCGTCGGCAAGTTTACCGGGAATTGCCCGTGGTTGAAAAGCAACGGCTATTAACCGGTACAGGAGTTCCAAGCGTTTTTTATCCCGACCTAACGGGCGGGCCTCCGTTTGTGATTTTGCGGCGGCGTTGGAGGCGGGGCGTGTTAGGTCATAATGGCCTGCGAGCCGTCGCCCCGATCAACAAGGCCCGTCAATCCGTGCGATTCACGGTGCCCTGCGTTGATACGAGGCTTCCATCAGCTGCTTGAGGAGGTCGCGGTGCTTGGCGAGGTCCTCCGCCTCAAGCGAAAGTCTGTAACGCCCCCACTTCGTGTACGGCAGCGTGTCGATTCCTGCGTCATCGATCTGCTTGTCGACCTCGTCGGCGCGCGGCACTTCGATCTCAAGATTCACTGCGTTCCTCCTCGGTTTGAGCAGGACGAAATTCAACGGGTGGTGTTAGCCGCGTCCGAGTTCGCGGTCGTAGGCGCGCAGCAGATCGATGATGTGCTGCTCCTCGGGCTCGATCTCCCCGGGGTCCTCGCCCCACCAGTTGATCTGGATGAAGGCGTCAGCGAGGCTACCGGTATGTTGATCCATGGAACGGAGAGCGAGCCGCAGCGCCGCCTCCTGCCCACTCAGGCAATCCAATTCCGCCCGCAAACTCGTAGATTGCGTCGCGTGCTTGTCCAATGCTGAGGTCGCCACGGTCGTAGGCCTTCCAGATGTCATCAACGGCATTCGTATTCTTAGCGACTTTCCAGTCGGAGAGCCAACGCGGATGCGCCGCGCCTACCCGGCCTCGAAGCCAACTGAGGCGGCCTTACTGTTTCCAAGGCGGGATATCCTCTTGCTCCAAGGCGTCCGCCAGCTTCATCCGATCGGAGGCCAGGTCCAGCCACGCTACTGCATCGAACTCGGTCTGGGCCCGATCGGCATTCGCGCGGCATTTGTCCGCTCTTCTGCGGCATTCATCCGCCAAAGCTTTGCGCACTCAACGGCGCTAAGTCGGCGGTTTCAGGCCGGGCGAATTCAGCCATTCGGTCATATGCAGGGTCGTCTCATCCTGCCGGGCTTTTCGCAGGAGTTCATCCCGCTTCTTTGAATTCCGGGGGAGAGTCTCGGCGACCTTGCGCAGCTCAGCAGCCTCTTCGGCAAGGCGCTCTTCGAAGGTGCTGGTCTGCTTAAAACGGCGACGACGTTTTGTCATGCGCTGCTCCATTCCTAGAGGAGGCGGGAGCGCTGACCGGGCGTTCTCATCACCGATAAATACCGGGAACCGTGCGGTGATGGATTGTTAACGAATTGCCGCGTTCCTAGGCCGTCGAGGAACTGGGCCTGAGCGACCCCAGCAACGTGGGGGTAGTAGGGGCTTTGTTGCTGGGGTCATCTACCAGCCCAAGGGATCGGGCCAGTTCCGTGCTCAGATAAATAGCGCGACGGCGGCTATCGCGATTGGGCATAGCCCCAAGATAATGATGCCCGCCCGGACTAGCGATTCTGTCATGGCACAACCTCAAGTCACCAGCATACGTTAAGTCGAGGTGGCGCGGTCGCATAGTGCAGTTTGTGCCATTGCAACTTTCACGCCCACTGAGAACCCCGGGCAAGAACGTTTGGCCGTCGAGCGGAACGGGTGGAGCTAGAACATCCGATGTGCCGTTCAGTAGCTCTACTGAGAACAACGGCTAAGGCTCAGTTGCCCTTCGGTTAAAACCAAAACAGGCCACTTCGAAAATCAAAGCGGCCACTGGGGATGGAAACAGGCAGCGCCCGCCTCGTCGTAGGCGCGAATGAATAGCGCGCTGGCGTTGGGGTCGACCTCGACGAGCCGCTTGCCGGATATGCTGCAGCGAGCGAGCCGCCGGGGTGAAAAACAAGTGTCACTAACCGGTCCCGGTACCTGACCGATTTCAATCCCGACATATCCCCCGAGGCCCCCACCCCGCCGACGATGTTGGCCATGGATCACGCGGCCTCGCCGACGCGCGCCAGCGCCTTTTTGACGCCTTGGTGCGAGATTGCAAACCCGCGCTCCTGCATCGCGGTCGCGATGGCGCGCAGGCTCTTGCCCGCCTTCTGCATCCGGCGCATTGCGCGCAGCGCCTTGCGCTCGCTTTCGAGTGGCTCAAGCGATCCGTCGGCGGCGATCTGCCAGCCAAACGGTCGGCTGCCGCCGAGAAAGCGACCGCGCGTCTTTTGATCGCGCTTCACGTCGGCGATACGCTCGCGGATACGGTCGCGCTCCGCCTCGGCGACGGCGCTCAGGATGGTGAACACCAACTTCGAGATCCCGTTGCCGGTTACGTCACCTCCGAGATCGATCATGTGCAGGCTGATGCCCTGTTGCTTCAGCCTTTCGAGCACGCCGAGCGCGTTCAGGGCGGAGCGAAACATGCGGTCGAGTTTCGGCGTGATGATCACGTCGCCGGGCTTGAGGATCGCGAGCAGCGTCTTGCCCTCCGGTCGCTCGTCGAGCGGCACCGAGCCGGAAACGCCGCGCTCGACGAAATGCCGGTCGATGGTCAGGTCGTACTGCATGCCATAGCCCTCGACCCGGCGCTGCTGGGCACCGAGGCTTTCGCCTTCCTCGGCCTGTGCAGTGGTCGAGACGCGGGTGTACGAGTAAACGGCCATCGGTTCCTCGTTGACGCTGTAAACCTGTCAACGCGTATCTGGGCGCGCCTGTTCTGTCAACCTCCTACTGCAGCTTTACAGCAAGGCGCTGACAACAGCAAAGTTTCCAAGAAAATGAAGTCGGATGGCATGTGGGGCAACGGCCATTGCAAAGTCGCTAAAAGATCGGCCGAGCCTCCGTGTATAGGGCATTATCCGAATAAGGCGCGCCTCGGGGTTTTTGTGACGATTGGAGACGGAATGACACATTGGGCCACGCGTGTCGTTTTCGCCATGTTACTGGCCAGCTTTCCCGCCTTCGCAAGCGCGCAGGTGAACTGCGAGGCGATCCCCAAAGGACCGGAGCGTACCGACTGCTATCTCGGCTTAAGTCAGCTCTATCGAGGACAATCGGACCTTGCAGCCGCAAAGGCCCGCGCACAGTCGGACGCAGCGTGGTATCGGGCAATCACCGGGACAAACCCTCCAAAACCTAAACCCCATCGCCGACGATGAAGGCGCATGGGCGTCTAAGGGGCGCGAGGCCGGTTCAACTTTCATTGGTTGCCGCTACCCTCGACGATCTGCCGGATGGTGACGCGGATGTCGTTGCCGTCCTCTCCGGTGTGAGGCTGCTGCGCGCGGCCCCAGCCGCGATCCAGCAAAATGCCTGCCGCCGACACGCGCGCCGCCGGTGGCACGGTTTCTTGGCTGACGATCCCCGCGAGCACCTTGATGCATAGCTCGGTGTGCCCCCGGGCCAATGACCGCAAATCGGCAGGTATTTTCTTTCGAGGCATATACTTACGGGGTTAGCCTCCCCCCCTCCTGTTGGCGCAGGTATTAAAACCGCATCCGGCGCCGCGATAGCGGCGCGAACAGCTTAACACAGAAGGCGCGCACCCTCCTGATGGAAGAGGGCCCGCCAGTACTGGCCGAGTTAGCGTGCGAGAAGCTTCGAGACCACGGGCCAAGACCTACCAGATGCCCTGCGGGGGCCCGCTACCCCTTGAGAGGTCAATGCTCCAATTCACCAGCTTAGGGTTTGATCAACGCTCTGAAGCTCGCAAGATCGCTTGGGTCGTCGGCCCGGTGGATCATTCTATGGCAGTTTGAACAAAGCACCGCGAAGTCGGATGCTACGTCGTATTTTACGGGCACTCCCTCTTCGAGCGACGATATTGGCTTGAGGTGGTGTGCTTCGATGAAGCCTTGGCCGATGTCGCCATACCGCGTTACGAAATCCATCTCGCACGCTTGACAACTCGTCCCGTGAAACTTCTTAGCGTTTTTAGCCGCGGTTCGGTTTCGTTCGATCTTCCGGTGATAAATATACTTGCGCGTCTCGGTAACGGACAGACTCTCGGGAAGTTTAAATTCTGAAGCCACGTCGCCCGGGGGCTCAATGTCTGTCTCGAGACCCCCTCGAAATGTTAAGGCACGGTAAGCACGCACAGCCTGTCTGAGGTCTCGCACCAGAGTTGGCTCGTCGGGTAGGTTGGTTGTGTCATAACTGACTCC
This sequence comes from Bradyrhizobium ferriligni, assembly GCF_056837965.1. Taxonomy (NCBI): domain Bacteria; kingdom Pseudomonadati; phylum Pseudomonadota; class Alphaproteobacteria; order Hyphomicrobiales; family Nitrobacteraceae; genus Bradyrhizobium; species Bradyrhizobium ferriligni. The sequence continues at coordinate 5,902 of NZ_JBXEJO010000065.1, read as the reverse complement.
CATAGCATGACCCGCAGCATAGTCTCCCGGCAATCGCGCCTCGGATCCAAGCTCAATTGTCGAAACAGCTAAATGTTCGCGGAAATCTTGCAGGCGCATCCGCATAAATTCTGCCCGATCAATAAGAACATCCCGCGTTCTACTCTGGAATTCTTGTCGTACCGCAGTGGTACCCTGATTGAGGGATAGGTGAAGGACCGGCTTGTCGGCGTGAAACAGATACACAACGTAGTACCCCTGCGTCGCGGTCGTTGTGATCGTCTGATCGAAAATCGAGATCCATGGTACCGCCGCCCAATTTCCTTGCCCGGGACTGCCTTGAACGACAGTCCCAGTGCTGTCGCTGCCTAGGGCGTCCGACACAGCGACCGCTGCCGCGCCACGTATGAATTGTGCAAGCGGATGGCCCTCCAACGGAGCCAACTTGCTTCCAGCATATTCTGTTGAAATTCGCAGAAGTGTTTCCCGCAATGGCATGTTCAACATCCTTTAAACACGGCGCGCCGCCGTCGAAAGGCGCCGATAACTTACGCTATTAGTTAGCTGGGGCGCGACTGAACGAATTTGGTCGAGAGCATCGGTCAGATCATGGGGAACAACCGCCCCCTCGGATGTTCCGACTGTAAGGTCTAGCAGCTGCAACAGAGCACTGGCCTTGGCTTCGTCATCGATCACTGAAAGCTTTTTGACGCCGCCCTCGTCCCCATAGAGACCGTAATCAATCATCGACCAGCACTCGAAGGGCACCAGAAATCGTTCGATCACTTCAACGGCGTCCGCGAAAGCCTCACCCGAGGCAACCGGAAGATCAGCAAAGGCCTTACTCACGCCGGGTGTGGCAAGTGAGCGCTCTTGCGGCCACACATCGTTTAAAAATGGTGCCGCGGCGGCCCGGAAGAGGGATGCAGCAGAAGTTGGTTCACCATCTTGCGTTGGTTTTGCGGAAAGTTCCTGTACGAATTGTTGTACGGCATTCGCAGCGGTCGCTCTCACCTCGTCATCGAGATTTCGTAACATCTGCAAAATACGCGAGTTGGGAACTGCGGGCGGGCGCTGCTCACGAAACGCATGAAGCGATTCTACTACCAAACTAAAGACGAGACGTCCGCGGGTCTCTCTCCCCAACCTACGATCCGTGGCCCTCTCCGCCATCGCGTTGCCAATGACTTCCAAGACCTTTGTAAAACGCGTGGCCCGCGCAATGGCACGCCAGAGGGCGAGCGAAGCCACGTCATCGTTCAACAACGGGGCAACTAGATGTTCTTGAGTCCACGCAAGATCTGCACCAAGGAAATAGGGAAGCGCCTCGATTAGACGGTGCCGCGCAACCAATCCACTCCGCCCATCAGCGACGATGAGCGCATCTCGCATTTGACGCGCTGTTGTTTCAGCAGCAAACGGAGCACGTACTTGATCAAGGGAAGGACAAGCAGCAAGGAAAACACCCACAAGCTTTCCAGCAGGGGTGTTCAACGTATCGAGGTCCTTGGGCTCTCGATCGCGATCCGACACTGTAGCCGTCACACTTAGATCTGGCTTGTCGTCGCTCTCCCCCTGACCATTCGTCGCCGCGACCGCGGACGGCCAAACCTTCAGCCACACGATCAGACCGAGGTGGGAGGCCACGACTTGCATGCGCCAGTAGTCCAGCCAACTGCTAACGCCTTGAATGGCAGTTGAAATGGTTCCGTCAGATAACTGAACAAGCAGGGCAAGGACTCGCTCTGCTTCGTTTTGCAGATCGCGCGGCGGAGCGTCTATTCCTTCAGGCTGCGCAGGTGCAGGTGTGTGGGCCCAACCGAAGCGATCCCATACTCTCGGGAATTCATCTCCACCGCGTTCCGCAACTTCGAGGTCGCCGAGCACAAGCTGAACCTTTGCAGGCTGCCTTAGCCATTCGTCGGCGCGTGCGGATGGATCATCATTCCAGTTACTGCGGGTGCTTCCGAGTGCTGTTTCAAGAGCTCGAAGTCGGGAGACACCTACAAGAACATCATAGCTATGGTCAGGGTTCGGAAGGACATCCCTGATCTTCGGCCCTTCAGGATAGCCTTCATCCCCTGACATGGCGGCCAAGTCGGGAAACTGTCCAATTTCCGCGTCCAGCCACGCCCTAGTCTCTCGCGACAAGTTGCCACCAGCCAGGTCAATGCGCTTCAACTCCCGAATGGTCCAATATAGGCGTCCGCTCTTGACTTTATCTGGCTCGGCTTTCTTGGGCCAAAAGCCTCTCGGCGGCCCTTTGCGCAGACGAACAGTCAGCTTGTGTTGTGTCGTCGCGTCTAGTTCGACAAATCTTTCCGCTCGAAGTTCGGCGATTTCGGGGTACACATGCACATCCCAAAACTCGTCGTCACTTAGTGCTACGAAGAATTCCGCCAGTTCTGCGACGGAGGCCAGTCGCGAATTCCTCGCGGCCGCGGCCCACAGCCGAGTGTGCACCAATGAATTCGTTAGCCGCCAGCGGCGAACAAACGATAGCTGGTCATCAGGACTGAGGTATCCCAGCCGAGTGACAACCTCGTACAGCAGCTTTACCGCCGGTGCGATGCCATGATGATAGGCGTCTGGGTCTTCCATTCCATCCGGCGTTCGCCGCCCAGGAATGACGTAATAGACACGGTTCAAATCTCCCAGCAGCCAAATCCGACGCTCGCCGTCCCATCCGATGCGGCGCCCGATGTCCAGCCCACGATCGACCGCGCTCTCCAAGGCGCTCGCCAGCGCTCTCAGAAATGGCACGTCATCAAGCCTTGCTAGCTCGAGCACATTCAAATCAACAAGCTCTCCGCTGTTCAGACGAGCGGCCAGTAGTTGGCCAACGGTTTGTGGACTTCTCGGTAGTTTGGCCAATCGTCCACGAGACGCACTGATCGGCTTAATCAATAACCGCGGGGCGACCAGATCGACGATTGCCGATATGACCGCGCCGGAACGATCACCAGCACGCAATCTCTCTTGTATGTTGTAGATCTCGGTAGACGGGCCGCGCTCGACAGGTTTTTCAGACCAACTCTCCTCGATGAAGCGCCATGCTGTCGCCCAAGGCTCCTCTCTAATGCTGACACCTTGGCTGCTCAGAAGGTGCTCGATGGCGGCGCGCTCAACTCGCCTGTCCGGTCCCAATTGAGCAGCCCATTCGACCGTGCGCGGGTCCACCAGGCGATTGTTCAAAAAGGCGAGCGCTGATTGAAATACTGATCTGTCTTGCGCATCGAGATATGCCCATGAGGGGATCATTTGCGGCGCACCCGTTCTTGCTCAGCGCCTATCTTCACTATCGCATCAAGCCAACCCAGATCGGCATTTGCGGTAGAAGCCAGCGCCGAAAGTCGAGCCCGCTCGCTCGCGTTGCCTCGCCTTATAAGATGGTCAAACAAATCGCGGTCCGCATCCGATGCCGAAGCTCTCGTGCTTCTTACGATCCGCTTGATCGCCGCATCAATTTTTCTTTGCTTGCCGTTTATGGCCGAAAAATCCGCCCATCGGTCCAAGGTGGATCGCAGCGTACTGTGGCCGCCATTCGCATCGTACCAAATTGGGGTAATCCCACGTGCCTTCCAATCCTCTAGCGCCACAGGATCGGGGGCGTCGGTACCGAAGAACGTGAACCGCTCCTTAAGATCGGTGAAGCGGAGCCCGTCGGCTGCGACAGCATTAAGGAGATATCTCATCGGCGGATCGTTCGCGCTATAGCCGACGAGAACTAAGTGGAAAAGGCGAGCCGCGTCGTAGATGAAATCCGGAACGACACGGCGCCTCAGGTAATACTCACCAAAATCTTGATCTGATAGCACCAGTCCGGAAAAGCGCTGAGGATCGCGGTCAAGTGCTCCATGAATGTGCAGAACACCTGCGAATTCAGTTTGTGTGCCGGGCCGGGGAATTGAGCCGAGCGAATAGGTATTCACCCTTGGCCGAACCGTCTTTGCAGCTTCTTCGAGAAGCAGATCGAAGTTAGTTGTGATTACCGTCGTAGGTCCCCCACGATCGGATAGACGCACCAGTGCGCGATGCACAGGCCCCGGCCGGTTTCCGTCTTGACGCAGTCGGTTAGCGACTTCTCGACGAACGCGACTATCGCCGCGCGTTTGGTTATCCAATCGGCGTTCAAGCATTCCTAGGACGACGTCATAATCGCCTGCAATGAAACGCCGTACCTCGGCTGACTGACGTTCAGTCAAGCCAGCGCAATTTGCTTGCCAATGACTACATGCGTTGCGCGGCAAGCCGCCGAGAACCGCATGCACTCCGGTGTCAAGAATTTGATAGACGTCGAGGACGAGTTGTCGGAAGTCCGGCAATGCTGGGCGCGAAATACCGGCCCCGCATATGAACAGCACTTCACCGCGGGCGTGGGCCAGCAATAGCCTCTCTGGGATTGCCGCCAAGTCAGGGCCAAGGCTTATGACCCGATCCTCTATAGATATGTCGGTACTCGTCCCTCGCCCCAGCAATGCCAAGCCCGTCCCCCGCGAACCCAATTCTTCATATCTTCACGGTTGCATCAGCGGTCAACACACCGAACTGGTCAAGCCCTCCGATCGTCGCTCCCACACCCGTGCTTCGGCTTCCTGCAAACCATCAAGATCGACGACTACCCGTTCGGGCGGCAAATGGAGATCGAAGCTGCGCTTGAGGGCTACGATAAGCACCGCGATATTTTCTGGCTCATGGAAGCGTGGAAGACGGCCAGAACCGTGCCGACCACCTTCGACGGTTCGCCGCCTGAACTGCTCGACTGCGGCCGCGGCCCACGGTCAAAATCGGCGCAATGATCGAGGTGCTTGACGTGGACGGTAAAACCGTCCGCGCGACGATGAAAGAACTCAGTTCATGGGGCGACGACAAAGCCATGCTCGCGATCGCCGCGAACTGTCGTCACTAGGCTCGTGGAAATGCCACTGACAGTAGACGAAGCGCAGACCGCGCGCCGTTACACGGATGGGTTTTCGGTAAAGACAACGCCTCGCGCGGGCTGCGCGATGACGGTTCCTTCGATCTCTACGACTGGCTGCTGGAAGCGCACGCCAACATGACGCAAGAACAGGTGCACAAGTTCTTTGAGCAAAATTCCAGCGTCGCCGCTACGAGGGCCTCCCGCTGAAAAAAGCGCGCGTTCGCATCGCACGCGACACAAAGTGGACGTGGACGCGCAGCCAGCAAGACCAGACTGGCGGCGCAGCGGGCCACCGCCGTCGCGGCGGCGCTCGAGGCTGCGCGTGTTAGGCTACGATGGCCGATGTCCGCGCCCTCGGCGGCGAACGGGAGTGCCGCGGCGACCCCAATCACCTCGATTTGCGTGCTTCGCAAGCGATTTCCTGCCAATCAACATGGCGAACAACGAGAAGACCCCCAAGTGGGTTCGCGACGGCAGTCCCGCCATCTGTCCTGTCCTTGGGACTCTTGCAAATGCCATTCGTCGCCCAAAACGGGCCACCCGTGGTTACGCGGTGGTTACACGACGACCGTCGTGGCTTTTGCTGATTTCAAACGGGAAGAAAATGCTTCGAGAAATCCGACACTAAGGTGGTGCCGCAAGAGGGACTCGAACCCCCGACCCCGTCATTACGAATGACGTGCTCTACCAACTGAGCTATTGCGGCGAACCGTTCGGCAACGGCCGGATCACGCGGCCACCTGATATCGGGCATGACCCCGATTGGCAAGGACAACGCGGTTATCGAACCATACAGCCGTTACCTAACCGCGAATTAGCTTCCCAAACGTGACAGAAATCCGCGCCAACCGCCCACCTGGGCCTTGGGCGGGCCGATTTGTTCCGCAAATTCGTCCACCGGGCCGTCCTCGTCGACCCCGGGGTCGTCGGGAGCCCGGATGATCGGGATTACGGCCGGAATCGGTGCCGGCGCCGCCTTGGGCCTGTCTCTTATACACATCT
>NZ_JBXEJO010000064.1:0-56337 GCF_056837965.1 Bradyrhizobium ferriligni | reverse complement strand
TGCTGAACGTGCCGTTCGCAATCACCTGGCTGGAGGCCGCGATGTCGCCGGCGCCAGTCAGCGCTAGCGTGCCGTCCGCGATCGTGGTCGCGCCGGTGTAGGCCTGGACGCCGGACAGCGCCTGTGTGCCGCCGGTGAGCTGCAATCCGCCGGTGCCGCTGATCGTTCCGGCAAAGCTGTCGTGCGCGTTGGTGAGGATCAGGTCCTTTGTGCCCAGCGCGACGGTGCCGGCGCTGCTGCCGGCAAGACTCTGGATGTGCGCGTTGGCGTCCGACATGAGCGACAGATCGAGGATTGCGTCATCGACGACGCGGTTTGAGGTGGCGAGGGCATTGCCGGAGCCGGCGGTACCAGACAGCCGAAACGTGCCTTGTTGGATCACCGTGTCGCCGGTGTAGCTGTTGCCCACGCCAGTGAAGCTGAAGATCCCGGCGCCGGTCTTGGTCAATCCGCCGACGCCGCTGAAGCCGTTCGTTTGGAGGACCGTGAACCCGTTGTTATCGATGGTCAGTCCGCCGGCAGCGATGTTGTTCTGGGCGGCCGTTCCGCTGGAGACGGTGGGGGTGTTGATGGCCGCACGGAACGTGGCGTTGTCAAAATTGACCCGGCCGCCCGCGTTGCCAACGGTGATGCCGAAGCCGTGATTCTCCAGCGTGGCGTTGCTGATGTTGAGGGTGGCCGTGCCGGTGCCGGCCGGGCTGCCGACAATGACCCTGCTTGTGACGGAGACGGTCGCGCCGTCCGTAACGTTGAGCACGCTTGTGGCGCCAGCGAACAGGGAGATCGTGCTGCCGTTCAACCGGGAGCCGGCCCCTGTCACGGTGACTGTGGCGGTACCACCTACGACATCGCCGATAAAAACGCTGCTGCCTGTCAGCGTGGCGCCGTTTTGAATGGTGAGGTTGGTCGTTCCTCCCGCCAGGTCGCGAACATTGACCGTGAAGGCCGTACCGGTCGCCCCAGGGCTCACGCCGAGGACGACGTTTGAACCGGGCACGATGTTCACCGCGCCGCCCGCAACCGGCGCCGCTCCGCCGCTCCAGTTCGAGCCCACCGTCCAGTCGTTATTGGTGGCGCCGGTCCAGGTCTGCGCCGCGGCCGAGCCGGGCATCAGCGCCGAGAGCGCGGCCACCGAGGCGCTCATCAACAGCAGGCGATGGAGGTGCGCGCGCGCGCGGAATTGCGATGCAGTCCGGCGTGGATTGAGTGGATTGTCACCAACGTGTCGTGGTTTCGTCGCAGCCCCGATGCATTCGCGCATGGCGCTCAGTCCCTTGTTCTTGCCGCTGCCCGGCAGGTTGCATTCCGGCAAACCTTCGCCGGCAGCGGATGGGCGTCACGCTATGTGACTCAGTGTGAGCTGACAAATGAAGCTTGTTGCGCCCCGGCGAAACAAGGCGCAGTGTGCCCGCGATGCAACGTCCGCGCGATCCGATTAATCGATCGCTAACCAGTTGAGTTGTGCCGGGCGCGATATCGTGCGTCAGCGGATGTGAAGACCGCGGGACGGCGCGGCGCGTCGGCGGCATGGAAGGGCGCGGGCAGCCGGCATGGCACGCCCTGGCCGCACTGCGGGCCCGATCACGTTATCGCTGGCGGCGTTGACGTTGCCGGGCGGAGGCACGACATATCGCGTGCCGATCCCACCCGCCGCTCCGGAGCAAGCTATGAACGCCCCCAACATCGAGTCCGTTACGCCGCAGTCTGGCGGCGACGTGGTGGCCTGGCTGACCAACGAGACCCGCGACGAGCGCTTCATCGACAATATCTTCGCCGAGCTGTGCGTCCGGTTGCAGCAGACGGGTATTCCCCTCAAGCGGGCGACGATGAATCTCCTGATCCAGCATCCGCAATGGCTCGGCGCCCGGATCATCTGGGGCGACGGCAAGCGCGAGGCCGAGATCACGCGGGTCGACTACGAGGTCAGGGAGCGCTCGGAATATATCGGCAGCCCGGTCTACGAAATCCACCAGGGCGCCGGCGAAGTGCGCGAGCGGCTCGAACGGGCGCCTGGCCGCACGCACGCGCTTTTTGACGAGATGCGCGCGCAAGGCCTGACCGACTATGTGGCGTGGCCGCTGCTGCATACGCTCGGCAAGCGGCATGTCGTGACGTTCGCGACCGACCGGTCCGGCGGCTTCGATGACGCTGACATCGCCGAACTGCGCAAGGTGCTGCCGGTGCTGGCGCTGGTCAGCGAAATCCGGATGAAGAACCGTCTGGCGCGGACGCTGCTCGAGACCTATGTCGGCACCCATGCCGGCGAGATGATCCTCGCGGGTGCGACGCGGCGGGGCAGCGGGACCACGGTCCGCGCCGCGATCATGATCTGCGATCTCAGGGATTTCACCCGGATCTCCGACTCCTGGCCGCGCGACGACGTCATCGATCTCCTCAACGACTATTTCGACGCGATGTCGGAGCCGATCGCGCGGCACGGCGGTGAAATCCTGAAATTCATCGGCGACGGCCTGCTTGCGATTTTCCCGCTCAGCGATCCCAGGGCCTGCGCCAACCTGCTGCACGCGGTGTCCGAGGCGCGGCAGGCGATGGCGGCGCTGAGCGAAAAGAACAGCATGATGGGCCGGGCGCCGATGAATTACGGCATCGGCGTCCATGTCGGCGACGTCATGTACGGCAATATCGGATCGCGCAGCCGGCTCGACTTCACGGTGATCGGCCCCGCGGTGAACATGGCCTCGCGGCTCGAGGCTCTGACCAAGCAATTGGGACGAAACGTGCTGCTGTCGCGCGCCTTCGCCGATCTGGTCGAGCACGATTTCGCGCTCGAGCATGTTGGCGAGCATTCGGTGCGCGGTTTCAGCGAGCCGATCGAGCTGTTTGCGTATCGCGGCTGAGGCTCGATGGCCGAAAGCAGCGTGACGTGGGGCGCACGCACCGGCTGCGACGGCCCAATGTCGAAAAGGCTCCTGGCGTTAAGGAGATTGGCCGGACAGTTTCATCGCCGGCGCGCGCAACAATTGCTGCTCGGCATAGTTTGCCAGACGATCGTACTCTTCGGCGATCTTCAGAAGGTTCGCGCGGGAGTCTTGGTATCTGAACGAATCCGCCTTGGCGCGTGTCTTGGCGGCTCGATCCCGCCAATAGGCGGGGTTGGTCATGACGTTCTCGATCATAGCGCTTCCCCCTTTTCCCGGGGACTGCCCATAGACCAACGTCGCCGCGACAAGTCCGCTCCCTGAGGAACCCGGAACTCCGTTCACGCATGAAGAGTCACTGAAACATTCCGTTTGTTTCAGGCGAAGTTTATTTAAGCTGGATTCACACGCGTTATTTTCCCGCACGCCGGATCGCGCGAATGATTCGAGCACTGGGCAGGCTTTTTCATTAAGGAAAATTTTTGAAGGCCCAGAGGGGCGGCCTGATTATCGGAGCCGGCGGTTCGGCGTCAGCATGGGAATGGGGACGGCCTCGGCAACGCGAGACGCTGAGGCCGTTTTCCCTTGGTGCCGGGAACTCAGATCGAGGTGATCTTCTGCGCCGGCGCAGCCTGCTCGACGAAGCCCTTGGCGAGGGCGTGATAGACGCCTTCCTTGCAGATCAGGCGCGAGCTCGCGTGTGCAATCAGGGCCGCGGCCATCAAGGGCACGACCATCGCGTGATTGTCGGTCATCTCGGTGACGATCACGAAAGCGGTGATCGGTGCTTGAACCACGCCGGCGAAATAGGAGACCATGCCGAGCAGCATGATGGCCGGCAGCGGCGCGCCGTGAAAAAGCGGCGCGATGTTGGAGCCGAGCCCGGCACCGACCGCGAGCGAGGGCGCGAAGATGCCGCCCGGCATGCCGCTGATCGAGGCGAACGTGGTCGCCAGGAATTTCCAGACGCTGAAGCTCGCCGGCAATAGTGCTCCGGCTTCGAGCGCGGATTTGACCTGCTGATATCCCGTGCCATAGATCGCGCCGTCGGACGCAATCCCGCAAATCGCAGCCGCAAATCCGCAGATTGCGGCAAAGCCGATCGGATAACGCTTGATCGCGCGTCCGACCGGATTGGCGAATCCGCGTGCCATTGCGATCAGGATGCGACTGAACAGGCCGCCCGCAAGACCTCCGGCAACGCCGCAGAGCGGGACCGCGAGCCAGTCGGTGCCGTTGCGCAGGGCCGTCGCGCTGGTGCCGAAATACGTATAGTTGCCCATCAGCGCGAGCGAGGTCAGGCCGGCAGCGATCACCGCGCCGATGATCAGGCTGCTGGTTCTCGTCTCGAAGGCGCGGCTCATTTCCTCGATGCCGAACACGATCCCCGCCAACGGGGTGTTGAAGGCGGCCGCGACACCTGCGGCCGCGCCGGCAAGGATCAGGCCGGGTTGGCGCCGCGGCGAGAAGCGGCCGAGCGCAAACATGATCGAGGCGCCGATCTGCACGGTCGGTCCCTCGCGCCCGACCGACGCGCCACACAACAGGCCGAACAGGGTCAGCAGAATCTTGCCGGCCGCAACACGCAGCGAAACCAGGCTTTCGCGCGCGCTCTGGTCGGTCAGATGGCGTGCAGCAATCGCCTGCGGGATCCCGCTGCCTTGCGCGTTCTGAAAGAAGCGGTTGGTCAGAAACACCGACAGCGCGAACCCGGCCGGCGTCAGCACCAGCGAGGCATAATGGAAACGGGATACCACTGCGCCAAATGCGATCTGCGCCAGATCCGCGAGTTGTGCGAGTGCGACGGCCGCCGCACCGACCGCAATGCCGCCCAGCAAGAACAGGGCCCGGCGCTGCCAGCGCGCGGAGACCAGTCTGAACAGCCGCCTCTGGCGGTTGGAGGGGAAGGTCATTCTGACGAATTCTTAGCTCATGTCGTGGTCCGATACGAAGCGGATCACGTCATTCCTAGCACGCGTCGGCGGTATACGAAGCTCAAGAAATCAGCACGGTGTGCCGGCGCAGTCGCCAAACTCCAAGGCCGAAACGCGCGATACCGGCTGTGGGCCAGCTCTTAGGTGATGTTCAGGAGGTTCGCGCGTCAGTTTTGGTGTCTGAACGACTCCGCCCTGGCGCGTCCTTTCCCGCGGTGACCCATGATTGAGGGACGCGGAAAACTGGCACAAACTGCACTTTGCGCGGCTTTCGCCGCGGCGTATTTTGACCGCCCCATTGAAGGGCGCGTGTCATGTCCGAAGTGATTGTTCGAGCGGGCATCGTCGTGTTGGGACTTTGCCCAATCGCAATGGTTGCCGTTGCTCTGTTCATTTGATGGATGCTCACCTGGCCCGACCGCGCTACCCGGGCCGGTAGATGGCCCCAGCGCCTGCCCTCCCAGGCCCCCATAGGTTGCTGGGGCCGCTCAACAAGGAGGCCGCCGGTTGGCGGCCTCATTCTGCCTGATACTGAGTTGGGGAGGACAAATTCACCGGGATTGATGCCGCCCGAATGACACGGGCACTGAATCGAAAAGGGCCGTCGCATCGGCGGCCCTTTTCTGCCGGTTACAACAGGTCTGTAAAAACTCAGTCGTGAAAAAATGCTCTGCAAAGAACGGTAACGCCGGCAGATTGGTATTACGACCGTCCTATCTTTCCAGAAATCCGGATCAGTACGGTGTTCCTGCGGTGGAACTGGCGGCCTGCGCGCGAGCCGAAAGAAAGCCCTGCGTGCACTGCGATGCGAGGCGCGGTCGATCGTGCGCCTATCTCCGGCGCCGCTGCTTTCTCGGAAACAGCCGGTCGCGGATGTAGCGGGAGGTCGGCGTCAGGCGAAGGCCCCGCGGCTTCTGCCAGGCGGCGCGGTCGATCTCCTTCTTGTCGCCGATCGCCAGTCGACCCTTGGCGTTCTTGGCGATGAAGATCGCGTCGCTCATCCTGCGGCCGGAACGCTTGTTCCTGGCCGTCACTTCCTTCCACAGGCTGAGCCTGCCGAGCTTGAGCTTCGGCAGCTCCTCCTTGATTTCGCGCTTGATGCAATCCTTCCCCGTCTCGCGCGCGCGCCTGCGCCCGCCGGGGAACATCCACAGCCCGTCAGATCGGCGTCTAACCAGAAGAACCTTGCCGCGCTTCGCGGCTACCAGCTTGGAGGACTTGGGCATTGGAGTACTTGGGCATTTGCTGCGCAATGATCGAAATAGAATCGACCCATTTTAACTTGTCTATTTGTGTAGACAAGTTCGATGCCACATTGTTCCACAGTCGTGTGTCGGCTGTTTGTCTCTGACGGCTGCGCTCCTCGTTGCGTGCGGTCGCCCGTGGCTTCCTTGATCTCGCTTGATGTCCGGTACCTCACGTTGAATTCGTGAAAGCTGTTACGGCCGGTGACCGGAACTCACCCGGTTGCGTCGTGATAACGATACCCATGACGGACGACTCCACCGCTTGACTCAATGTTCTTGTTTTGTTCTAATTGCCTCCACCGGGAATTGGAGGACGCCATGGACAACCGCATCAGCGAAATTCGCAGACAGATCAGGGCGCTGCGCGTCAGCATGCTCGAGGCCGAAGCCATCATGCGCCAGCAGATCAACCGCGATGAGGACTGCGCCTTCGTCGCCGGGGACCTCTTGAAGATGCGGCTGGTCATGAGCCGCCTGGTCGAGGAGCGGGAGGTCCTGGACGACCGCGATCCGATCATCGTGCATGCGAGCGTTGCACCGCGCCGTCGCGCCGCGACGCCAGCCTTCATTCGCCCGGCGAAGCGAGAGCTGGCCGCCGGCGAAGCGCGTGCATGACGTCGCGCTCGGAATGCGGCGGCTGCGCGCCGAACTGCAAGACGTGATGTGCCGGAGGAAAGATGAGAGAGCCGCTTCGGTATTTCCACGACAGCGATGATCACGCGCCCTGGATCAAGGCGCTGGCCGAGGTCCGGCACATGGCGACGCGGGAAGGCTGGTGCTTTCACCACGTGCAGGCGATCATCGTGGCGATCGACCAGTATGCCGAGGCCGCGCTCGGCAATCGCGAGTTCTTCCTCAACCGGCCGCAGACCGTCGGCCCGGTGAGGCGAGGCGACGTGCCTTAGAGCGTTTTCCAGCGAAGTGGATACCGGTTCGCGTCAAGAAAACGCGTCAAAACAAAAATCTAGAGCCCCGTTCCGATTCAATCGGAACGGAAAAGGCTCTAACACGCTGATCAGCAGGCATACGCGTTCGGCGTCGCGGCAGCTCAACGCGCTGTCCGCGGCGGCGAAAGGCCTTGCTCAGGAAATGCCGGCTATTTCGTGTAGCCTTGACTGCTGCAGTACCACCAGGATTCGGCCGGCGATGCGCCATGCTCGATCACGTATTTCCGGCAGGCTTCGTAGCTGACCGCATAGCGCTTTCCACACGGTACCGCAGAGATGCCGAAATTGCTGGTGGAGCATGTGGATGCGGCATGGCCCGTCGACATCGACAGGACGCCGATAAAGGGTAGGACCGCTAGAAGTGACAGGGTCTTCATCATAGCCATCGCCTCCCAAGTTGGAGGACAGCGGGGCCGCCGTCCCCGCGGAGAACTTACTACATCAAACGCTGTTCACCACCGGATTTCGCTGATCTCACGCGCGATCTGCATCGTCACGCACGCCGTGTTCGTCGTCGTGTCCGGCGCATGACGCCTTCCGGGCGCAGGGGCCAAATGTCCCGGCCTGCCTGAGGCGGCCGGGATGGCCAATCCGCTGCCGGCGACATATCGTGACGGTCCGCGGCCGAATCTGAGGCGGATCGTTCATCGCCGGGTCATGTCCATCCGGCCATCGTCAGCGCCGCGCCCGCGAGGGGCGGCGGCACATTTGCGAAGGAGTTTCGGATGATCAGGGGCTGGCAGGTTGCGACGTCGGCGCTCGCCATCGTCGTGATGGTTGCAACGCTGGGGGCTGAGGCGAACGCGGCGCAGTGCGGCAACGGGCCCGGCGGGTTCGAAGCCTGGAAGCAGCAGTTCTCGGGCGAGGCGAGCGCCAAGGGCATCGGCGCCACCGCGATCGCCGCGCTGATGCAGACCCATTATGCCAGTGCGACGATTGCTGCAGATCGCGGCCAGCGCAGCTTCGGCCTGTCGCTCGAGCAATTCATGGCCAAGCGCGGATCGGCGACCATCGTGGCGCGCGGCCGATCGCTGAAGCAGTCGCAGGCGGCGCTGTTCGCCTCGATCCAGCAGCGCTATGGCGTGCCGCCGGGACCGTTGATCGCGATTTGGGGCATGGAGAGCGGCTTTGGCAGCCAGCGCGGCAACCAGAACATGCTGTCCTCGATCGCAACGCTTGCCTATGACTGCCGCCGTCCGGAGTTCTTCACCGACCAGCTCTATGCGGCGCTGAAGCTCGTCGACCGCGGCACTTTGTCCGGGAGCACGCGCGGCTCGATGCATGGCGAGATCGGCCAGACCCAGTTCATGCCGAAGAACGTCCTCGCCTACGGCACCGGCAATCTCGACGTCGCGGCCAACGCGCTGAGCTCGACGGCGAACTTCCTGCGCGCCCATGGCTGGCGCGCCGGCGCCGGCTATCAGCCCGGGGAACCCAACTTCGCTGCGATCGAGGCGTGGAACGCGGCAGGCGTCTACCAGAAGGCGATCGCCATCATGGGACGGCAGATCGACGGCCAATGAGCGCAGGCGCGAGTTCCTTCATCGCCTGTTAACGCAACGATGCCCAGATCGTGCGCTGTGAAACGGGAGCAGATGGAAACCGGCTCCATGCTCAAGAACGGCACCTACGCGGCGTGGTTTCGAACGTCGCTTGCGGACGGCACCGGCATCGTGCACGTCGCCGATGGCAGGCTGTGGGGCAGCGACGCGGTCATGCTCTACAGCGGCACCTATGAGGTCGACGGCGAGCGCTTCTCCGCCGTGCTCACCACGCAGCGGCACTCCAGGGACGGCACGACCGTGTTCGGCACCGACGATCTCGTGGTGCGGCTCGAGGGCATCTGGACCGGTGCGATCGCGACCTGCACGGGCAGGGCGGACGCCGTGCCCGATCTTGCCTTCGAGGTGACGCTGATTCCGAGCCAGGAGGTGGCGCCCGAGCCGCCGCCGGATCTGCCGCTGCCGAAGTTCGACCCGAGCAAGCTTCCGAAGCTGCCGAAACGCTCCAGCCGCTAAGGCATGATCCGGAAAAGTGCGAAGCGGTTTTCCCGCGCGACAAACGCCAAAGGCGTTTGCGCGGGGATCATGCGCTACGCGTCGCGCGGGCCCGCGGTCTCCGGAAAGGGCGCGCCGGGGATGTAGAGCTTCAGCGCGCGGATCTCGTAGACCGCCGACGGGTTGACGCTGCGCAGGTCGCGCGCCGCGGCGATCGCCTCCGCTTCATCGGCGCAATCGATCACGTAGAAGCCGAGCAATTGCTCCTTGGTCTCGGAGAACGGCCCGTCGATCACCATGCCGTGGCCGGGCCCACGCAGCGTGCTGGCGTTGCGGGTATCGCCGAGCCGCGCAGCCGGGCCGAGCTTGCCCTTCAGTCGTTGATGGACCTCGCGCAGACCCGTCATCACGGCAGCGTCCTCCTCGGCGTTCCACGACTTGACCTCGGCTTCGACGTGATAGGCCAGGATGGCATAAAGCATCTGATGTGCTCCTATTTCTGATGCGACAGGCCCAAGGACGTCTCGCGGCGATCCGAGCCGACATTTCATCTGTAGCGGATCGGACGGTTTCTGTGCTGCGACAAGGTATCCCGGCGGCCGGCATGGCGGCGGCGAATCGCGCAGGCCAAAACAGTAAAAAGGCGCGGCGGATGAGCTTCCGCCGCGCCCCCGATTTTGATGTCTCGCTGGTCCAGGGCTGAGAGCGCCCCGATGCCAGGCTGATTGCTCAGGTCCTAGCGGGCGATCCCAGCGAGGTGACAGCGCTTGAGACAAGACACTAGATCACCTCCTTTCTTTGTTGATGGGACTTCCAATATAGGTGCCGAATCCGCCGCTGTTAAGGCCGCCTCCGGCCCGTCCGCGCCAGGAAACCGACCGGATTGCGGCGAAATGGTTTCTTTTACGGAGAATCAGAACGCACGCCGAGGCAGTTGAGGCCACCGCCCGGCCGTGTTAGATGAACGCGAGATGCGGGTGTAGCTCAATGGTAGAGCAGCAGCCTTCCAAGCTGAATACGAGGGTTCGATTCCCTTCACCCGCTCCAGTATTCTCAAGCACTTATCAGATTACTTGATTCCCATTCCGACACGACTGGGAAATCCATTCCGACAAATGTTCACTTTCTGGCCGCCTGCTTGCGCCACTTGATGCGCTTGATCTGTGCATCCTGCTTGGCCTCGTCGTCGTGATGGAGGTAATGCGCCATCGCCTTGGTCGATGACCATTGGCCCTTCTTCATCAGCTGCGTTTCTGTGAGGCCGGACGTGCTCGCTTCGGTGGTCCCGCCATGCCGGCCAAACGACGTGAAGGTCAGCTCGGGACGCAAACCAGCGGCTAGAATGATCTTCTTCGAAATGCGCTCGACTTGAGTCAGCATCTCGCCCTTGCCGCTCCAGGGCAGACTGCTGCCATCTCGCCGCAGCATCAGGCCGCCCGTCGGTCGCAATGCTTTCATCGCGTCGAGCTCGGCCATCAGAAGGGGATAGAGCGGCTTACCCTTCTTATCGAAGAGCGGCTCCCACGAGCCCGTGCTCGTCTTGTAGTTGATGACATAGACGTGGTTCGGGCGGCTTTCCGGCCGATAGTGCTCCGCCATGAACCGGATGAAGATATGGGCCTTGCGCTGCAGCCATTCCCAACCGATCAGGACACCGGTTGCCAATGACGGATAGCCCAGCTCGATCGCTTTCGCACGAAACGCCGCCAGCTCGTCAAAATTGGCATGCGGCGTTTCGCGCGAGGTCGATTGCAGGCCCATCTTCTCAAATGGATTCTTCGGCGGAAACAGGTGAGGGTGTGCCCGTGAGATCGTGTTCCATGCGCCGCGAGCAGTCTTCATCGCGTGGTTCACGGTCGTGCGGCGTTCGATCTTCTCGCCGTCGACATCCTTGTAGAGCAGCTTCTCGAACAGGTCGTCCGCAAATGCCGTATCGATGCTCGAAACGCGCCGCGTGCCCAGGCGCCTTCCATCCTTCAACAGGTATTCGCAGATCATCTTGATACCGGTTTCATGCACACGGCATTGACCAGGACTCAAAGGCTGCAACCGCTTCGCGGTCTTCTGTTTCCAGGTTCGACGATACTCGTGAAACATCCAATCGAGCGTTCCGATTACGACGCCGACGCCCGCGGGGTTCGCATCGTCGCCGCCCGTCACCCAGCTGTCGAACGCAGGCAGCAAGATCTTCTCGGCGCGCTGCACGGCCAGCTCATAATCGGCACCCAGCGGCTCGTTCTTGACCGGACAACCTTTTTTGCGTGCCCACGTTGGCACGTCAAAGAAATATGCAATTCTTCCAGTCCGAAGGCGCTTGCGCCTTATGTAGCGAGGCAACGGCAGCGCCGAGCGTCCCACTCTCATCACAGTAAGCTCCTGGACACCTCCGGGTCGTCCTCAGGATCTATTGGAATCGATCTTTCTCCCCGCATCAACACGGAAATTCTTCCGTCAGGCCAAATCTCGACCCGCGCGACTTTTCCACCGCTGTCGAGGACGCCTCTGACAGCGCGCTTAACGTCTGCTTCGGTAAATCGGACTCTCGACATCCGGGCTGGCGGGTGCGGAAATGAAAGAGCAGTTGATGGCTTATTCAAGCATAACCCTCGCGGATCGCGCTACTGAGTGTAGAAGAAGCTTGGTGCATGGTGGGGCACCTAGAGGGCTCTAGATTTGGAATAGGGCAGAGCGATCACAGAAGAGGCTAGCGATCATATTTCGTTGAGATCGTAAGAACGGCGGACCAAGGTGGGATTTTTGCCGCTGCTGTGTGGCAGAAGCTGGCTCAAACTTCCCAGCGATGGATTAGAGCCGGACGTGCCGTCGCCGAACCGGCAAGCATCATGGGCGAGCCTAACCGGTTGTCCAAGACCGCGCACATCGGAGCAACTGCCAGGCACGCCGATTTGCTTTGCTTGTATCCTCCTTGCGATGGCTTCCGATCCAGGGGACCAAGGCGATGGCGGGGATAATATTGGGACATCGCGCTCCTTGCGGATGTTTCGACGACCGTCATAGTTGATCTGCTAGACGTGCCCAGCGCGCCTATTGTCGGGAAACGCCTCCGCAGCTGGCTCTGCACTTCATCTCCGCCGAGGACGATTCCTGCTTCAGGCTTGACGACCTATGGCAGCCGTCCCGCCGTCCGAAACCCTCGCACGCTTCTTTTTTCCCCGCCGGCAAGCCGGCTCCTCGCGGCCGCTTCGCTGCAAAAAAAGAGCTCTCTCGGGTGCGCCGCTGCGCTTCGCCCCAAAAGGTTCGGCAGCGTTCCGGCCGCCATGACGGTCTCGCCATCGCAGGGGATCGGCCCAGCGACAACGAAGGAGACAGACCATGACTGCAATCGGATTCGTCACCCGCACGGACAACGGCGGCTTCAGGGGCGAGCTCAAGACCTTGTCCATCCGTGCCCACATCGACATCGTCCCCAACAGCGGTAAGTCGACTGAGGCTCAGCCAGATTTCCGCATCATCGCCCAGGGAATTGAGATCGGTGCCGGCTGGATCCGGCGCGGCGAGAGCAGCGGCAAGGACTACGTCAGCCTGTCGCTCGCGGCGCCTGAACTTGGGTCTCGCAAGCTCTACGCCAACCTTGGCCGAGCCGTCGGCTTGGGCGATGACAACGGCTTCTTCCTGATCTGGAATCCTGGCGACTAGCTAGCTCCGAGATTTTGAGCTCCCGCGCTTCACGCGGGAGCCTTTTCCTGTCTCCGGGCGGCCGGCTATCGACTGTCGTTGCCCGTAGCCTGGACGAGCTTTTCTGTTCGATGGCGCGTTCCGCGCGCGGGCAATCGGACGCGGAACAGCACTCGATCCGTGTGCTTTGGAGCGGTCGGCGGCCGCGAAAGCGAGTGCAAACTCGAGAATTTTCTCTGGCATTTTGCCTAAGGACGGGGTTTGAGGGGCGCCGCCCCTCACCCCTGCAAGAGCTTCTTTCGTCGTCCGGCGCAGCAAGTCGGTCGCACGTCGCAGCCCTGCTGCTCGGTGCAACCGCTTTGCGCGCCATCGGATTCGCGCCGCTCTGCCGGCGCCGAAACAAGCGCTTGCCCCCGAAACCCCGGCTTCGCCGACGGGCAGGCGGCATGGCGAAAGCGATGCGCTGCGCCGATTTTCAAGCGGCCCTTCGGAGTCCCAAGAGTGAGATTCTACGATGGCAAAATTGACGAAGGTCGAGGCCAAGGCACATGCAAAGGCTGTCGAACTGCTCACGAAGACACAGGGATGCGATCGCCTGGGATGCCGTTCAATGAGAATTTCGGTCGCGCAGGCCTTCTGTTGCGCTAGGCCGGGTCCCTCGCTGAAGCTTCTTCGTCAGGCTGATAGCTTCACGCATGTCGTCTGCGGCTGACGCGCGCATGGCGTGCTCAAATCAAGAGATCGACGGCCTACGCTTATGTGGCTCGCCAAAACCTTGGGCCGCGACGCTGCGTTAGGCTCCATTTCCTGGATCATATTCCCAGCCGTTCCTCACGCGTGATCGTAGACCCGGCGACCTTCCGCATTCGGCGCGATTTCGAGAATATGTCCAGGCGTCCTTCTTCGGTCTTCGGATGGGTTTGTTCCGAACGCTGCTTTGAAGGCCTTGCTCAAATGAGATCCGTCCACAAAGCCGGTTTCGGCCGCGATCGAAGCCAGGGTCATCTCGGTCTTCATCATCCAGCGCGCGTGCTTCAATCGAAGGCGCAAGTACGCGTTTTGCGGTGATTGACCGGTTTCATCCTTAAAGAGACGTTCCAGTTGCCGGGTGCTGAGGCGCACCTTGGCGGCCAGCTTCGCGATTGAAAGAGGTGACGAGAGGTTCTGCTCCATGATGAGGAGCGCTCGAGAGATACGTCCGTCGTTTCCCACGAACTCCGTGGGCGGAGCGGATTGCGCAGTTGATCCAGGCAGCATTTGATCGATCTGCATGATGTGGAGGGCCTTCTGCGCATTGGAGTGTCCCAGCCGCAACTCGACAATATAAGCGGCGAGATAAGCTGCGCCGATTCCACCGGAGCACGTGATACGTCTACCGTCCACCACATAGAGCTGGTCGGCGATAGGCAACGTGTCGCCGAACTCCTCAAGGAAATCCCGATAATGGTACCAGCTGATGCAGCACTTCTTCTGGCGTAGCAGTCCAAGCCGCCAGAGAATGAAGCTGCCTGTACAGACGCCGACGATCGAGGCGTTCGAATCGGCCGCGGCGATGAGATACCGGCCTGTGCGATCGTCGATCTGAGGCCCCTCGTGAAGGAGGCCGCCGACGACGACGATGTAATCCAGTTCGCGCGGTTCGATGAACTTGGACGTGGGGGTCACCAAGACCCCACTGCTGGATCGCACCGCCCCGCCGCTGGCTGACATGATGTGCCAGTGGCAACGGATCTGGCGGCTGTTGTCGCCATCGTCGGCCGCCAGGCGCAGCACATCCAGGAAATTCGAAAATGCAGTCAGCGTGAAGTTGTTGGATAAGATAAATCCAACGCGAAGTGGCCGAACCGCCTTTTCCATCACATCCTCCCGAGTAGCACGCCAAGGTTCGACCTCGACTTTTCTGTCGTCAAACCATAATGGAGCCAACGGCCAAGCAAAAACAAGGCCAGACTGCTGGGCGGCACTGTGGAACAACGTCGCGAGGGAGCGTTTTCAGGAAGTTAAGGGGTTGTCGTCCGAGGAATGATGCGGGTGTGCGGGGGGTCTACCGGAAGTTCAGGAATGATGATCGACAATGGCACCGCGGAAAGAGCGGAGAAGTGCCGCTAAAAAAATGGCGTGAATGTCCGTTGTGTCGCAGCTCAAGGGCGTGGCCCTCAAGCGCCCAGGTCGTCATCGTTCGTGTCCACATAGACTGCTTCGCGACCCGACAGGGCCAGGAATTTGGCGAATGCCTCCTGAGAGAGCGACGTTGTGCGTTGATTGTTAAGGGGATGGCAATTGATTGCAGTCGCGCTCGCCAATTTGTTGTCGAGAAGAAGCTTCACCCGTCCAGACTTATCGTTGACTATCGCCAGCATGGATACGGCGCCAGGGCGTATGCCCAGCATCTCCATCAGCGCGTCGGGAGAGCCGAAAGAAAGACCGCCTTTGGCGCCGATCTTCTTTGCGAGCTGCTTCAGATTGATCGCGGCATTCTCGTCGGTCACGAAGAGGAAATAGTTCTTCTTTCCGTCGCGAAGAAACAGATTCTTCGTGTGGAGGCCCGGAATATCGCCGCGGAGAGCTTTCGATTCCTCGACGGTGTGAACCGCGGGATGTTCAAACGTCTTGGCGGCGATTCCGCTCTTTTCGAGATGCGCGAGCAATTCATCACTTTCGGTCATGGCAGGGCTTCCTCGTCAGATCGGGCGCAACGGTAGAATCATGTGCGACCCATTGCCACCGCCACGCAGGACTTCGATCTGCAACGGACCCGCAGCGGGTATGCGTTGGAAATGATCGGCGTCCGCGCCCTCCAGCGAAAGCCGGATCCGGCTCTTCGCCGAAAAGGTCCATGAGATCGGCAACAGGGAAAAGCGAAAGAGGTGGGGCTGGCCGGGTGTGACGGGTCTCGCGTGACCGCGCGTGCAGGGATGGAATACCGCCGGCGTTCGGTGATGGCGTGGCGGTTCAATCTCACTCCGATGGATGGCGCGCAGGCTGCCTTCGGTCACGTACAGCGAATGGCCGTCAGGCCGTATCTCGGACAGGTATGCGTGGATCGCGAAATCCGTTGCCGGCGATGTGATCCAGAGGCTGATGAGGCCGTGCCCTGTCAATTCCGCATCTTCGGTGAGCTCTGCACTCGTGTAGTTGAGCATGCGGCTGTCGCGGCCGTGCCAATCGGTGTAGTACTCGCGGCTGTCGATTGCCGCGATCCGCTCGTACCGAGTGAACTGCCCCGTTCCGGACTCAAAATTCACGTTGTGCCGGTCCGATCCCGTTGCGCCGGCTGCATCGCCAAGGGTTCCGTCCCGCGTGAGAAACAAGGTCTTGCTGGCTTCAAAAGGAGGCCATGTGTCGGCAGCCTGCCACCCTTCGGCGTGGACGGAAAAGTAATGGACTGGCCTCTCCGACTCGATGCCGGTATCGCGCCCGTCCAGGTACTGGTCGAAGAAGCGAAGGATCTCGGCCATGATATCGAACTCGGGCGCTTCGCTGGATCGCCAGAGTGAGCAGTTGATGCGGGCACCATGATCCCACGGGCCGAGGAGGAGGAATTTTCGTGAATTGGGCAGCGTAAGAAAGCGGCTGATGGCACCATTGGCGTAGCCGGCGCCGTCCATCCATCCCGAAACCGAATAGATTGCGACGTCGTCGCGCACGCCTTCGAAATAGTGCGACGGACTTATCGAGTCGGACGAATAGTTGCTGCCTGCCGCCAGTGGTTCGCTTCTAAATTCGAGCTTGCGCATCAAATCGGGCATGCGGAAATTGCCTGCGTGCTCCTTCACGGCTGCCGCGCATTCAACCCCATCGGGATCGTCGTCCACCGGATGGGGGCCTCTGTAGGCTGGATTGGAGTAGTAGACGAAGTCCTTCAGATATTCGCGCTTGTCTTGGTCGAGGCCGGCCATCATACGGTCGTAGACGTCCGCGAGGTTGGTCAGGAGTATTCCTCCCGGAAAATAGTTATCCAGATAAGTGTCCCAGACCGAGAACAGGGGGGCAATTGCCTTGACCGCCGGATGCGCGGTCGATGCGAGAAAGTCGCTGGCCGCGCCGAGATAGGAAATACCTGTGGCACCGATGGCGCTGTTCGACCAGCTCTGAGCGACGATCCACTCAGCAATCTGGTAGGCGTCGTCTCGTTCCCTGGGGGACCGAAAGATATCTCGCGTGCCGAAGCTGGCTCCGGTGCCGCGCACGTCCACCACGACGAGCGCATAGCCGCGAGGCAGGAAGACATCACGGTATTTCGCAACGTTGGGTGAGGCTTCGACTTGCCCGGCTGCCAGGTCGACGTCAAACCGTCGATAATACGGCGTCTGCACGAGAATCGTCGACCACGGTCCATCCCTCTCTGACCAACTTGGGAGATAAAGATCGATTGCTAGCCGACAGCCGTCTTTCATCGTCAGGTAGAACGATTTCGGAGCGGACATTGCGTAAGTGGGCGGCCTCCTGCGGAGATATTCACTGGGCGCGAGAAGCCAGGCACTTCCGCTACGATCATTGTCTGCCATCGTTCCAGTCCCGTATCCTTCGGAGCGTCCGCCGCGAATTGGTGTATGGAGAGCCATGATCACGTCTCGGTGCTCGGAGACAAGGCAGGTGACTGTCGGTGTCGCCAATTTACGGAAACGATGTCGCACCATTCCAACTCGAAATGAGTCTGAAAGTGCACATTGGTACAGGGAGCGGAGCCGCTGGTCGACTTCGAACGTCCGGAATAGCCAAGAGGAGTGAAAATGGCGGATATCACGGTCTATCGGGCACGAAAGGTCATCACCATGGACCCGGGGCGCCCGTTCGCCGAGTGCGTGGCCGTGAGGGACGGCCGCATCGTTTCGACCGGAACGATAGAGACCATGCAGCCCTGGCTGAAGCGATACTCCCACGAGATCGACGACACCTTCGCCGACAAATTCATCATGCCTGGCTTCATCGATCCGCATACGCATTTTGCGTTCTCATCGAGCTACCTTACGATGCACTATGTCGGGCCGATCGACTCGCCCAGTCCGCAAGGCATCAACAAGGGCCTCAAGACACGCCAGGAGGTTCTCGCCAAATTGCAGGAGGCCGCCGACTCTGACAGCGATCCGGACGCTCCGGTTATCGTTTGGGGATTGGATCCCGCGTCCCAGGGCGGCAACCTCCATCGCGATGAGCTGGACACCATCAAGACCACGCGGCCGATGTGGGTGATCTCCTACGCGCCGCATTTCATCTATCTGAACAGTTCTGCGCTGGAGCGCGCGAAGATTCCGACGAACACGAACGTCCACGGCGTGATGCGATATCCGGACGGGCGGTTGAACGGGCAGTTTGTCGAGCTCGAGGCCGGACGCCTGGCGCTGGGCGCAATGCGCGAAGCGATCGCCGTGCGCGGCGGAGCCGATGGCATCAGACGGATGGCCGACATCGCCAAGAAGGCTGGTGTGACCACGACGGCCGAAATGATCTTCGGCAAGGGAAACTTCGAGAATGAGTGGAAGCTATATTCGGAGGTCGTTCCGGACGGAGGCTTCCCAATGCGGATGGGTCTCGTCTCACTCGAGCTGGCATTGCATGCCGACCATGGCGCGGGCGGTGCCGAATTTCTGTTGAAGTCCATGAATCGAAGCAGCGACAAGCTGTTCTTCCATGGCGTGAAGTTCCTGTCTGACGGGTCGTTTCCAGCCATGTCCCTGAGGCTCAATTTCCCGGGATATCTCGATGGCAGCAATGGCGTCCGTAACGACATCCCGTGGGAGGAGCTGCACGAGCGCATGCTTCCCTACTGGAAGGCCGGCATTCAGATTCATTGTCATGCCAACGGCGACGAGGCGGTGGACGCGTCGCTGAATGCCCTCGCCAAATTGCAGAAGCTGCAGCCCCAGTTCGACCACAGGTTTACGCTGGAGCACTATTGTATCAGCACCCCGGACCAGGCGCGCCGGCTCAAGGCGTTGGGCGGATGCGCAAGCGTCAACAACTACTTCGTCCACTATCGTAGCCAGCTTCACAGCGACCAGGGTTTCGGTCCCGATCGTTCCGAGGCGATCGCGAGACTTGGGTCACTCGAGCGGGAAGGCGTGGTCTTCGCGCTACACTCCGACTACTCCCTCGTGCTCGTTCCCCTTCACCCTCTGACCGCCGCGTGGGCGGCCGTGAACCGCGTCGCGCTCGACGGAAAGACGGTGATGGCGCCGGGAGAGCGGATCAGCGTGGAACGGGCGATGCGAGCGATCACGATCGACGCGGCCTATGTTCTTGGCGCCGAGCAGCGGCTCGGCAGTCTGGAGCCGGGCAAGTTCGCGGACTTCACGATCCTCGACGCCAATCCATTCGAAGTCGACCCCATGGCTCTCAAGGACATCGGGATCTGGGGTACCGTTCTCGGCGGAAAGCCGCAGCCGGCATGACTTCAGGCTGGAAGCGCATGGATGAGGCCGCTTCGGTGGACCCGGCTTCTGCGAAGCAGACGCTGTCGATGCTGATGGGCATCTTCGAAACAGCCCGCATCGTGCCGCGAACGTCTCCCCCGCGCGTGCTGCCGCTGACAATCATTAGCGGCTTTCTCGGTGCGGGAAAGACGACCCTGGTAAACCGCCTTCTGTCGGAGCCTGGGGGCCGACGGATCGCCGTCCTTGTCAACGACTTCGCCGCAGTCAACCTCGACGAGGAGCTGATCCGTTTTCAAAGCGGCGATACCATCGGTCTGACCAATGGCTGCGCCTGTTGCTCGATCAACGGCGATCTGGTCAATGCCATTCAACGATTGGTGGAGCGGAGCGACCCGCCGGATGCCGTCGTGCTGGAGGCCAGCGGGATCGCGGATCCGCGCGGGATAGCTCAAATCGCGCTGGCGAATCCGGCCATGAGGCTCGATGCAATCATCACCCTCCTCGATGCCGAAACCTTCGCGGAGCGGCTTCGAGACGAGCGAACGCGGTCTACCTTTATGTCGCAGCTAACGGCCGCCGATATCATCGCGATCAACAAGATCGACCTGGTTCGCGTACCAGGGACCGAAATCAGACGCACGATCGAATCGATTGCTCCCAGGCGGATTTTGCTCGAAACGAGTCACGGTAACATTCCGACGGACGTCGTTCTTGGCACGGTTCCTCGCGTGGCGTCGATGATGTCCTGCTCTCCGGCTGATCATGTTGCGGGCTTCTCGTCGACCGCTAGGGAATGGAAGGACCCGGTCGACAGGGACGCAGTCCTGGGCTGGTTGCGCGATCTTCCTGCGTACATCATCAGGGCCAAAGGCTCGTTCTCGTTCAAGGGCGAGGAGCGCGCGAGGTATGTCTACCAGCGCGTGGGCCGGCGCGAGGTTCTCGAATTGTCGCCGGATACGGCGGCCGCTTCGTCGGAATCCCGCGTGGTGCTGATTGGCTTTTCCGACAGCTGGAAAGACGCCGATATGTTGGGGCCAGCGCCGTAGCGCCCAAGCCGAACCGTGAGATGTGAGCCCCGTGTTCCGGATCCCGCGATCGCGCGGGTCCGATCGATGGCGGATTTGTACCGAGCCGCCATGTCGCTTCCATCCAACGTCGGCGGCGCTCCAATGCTGGCACGACCACAGCCGAGACGGCTATGAAATGGCTGGTATTCCTCGGTGGGCTCTTATGAAGCGATTTTCGGCTTTATCCCTAGTATGCGAAGCTCTTGGAGGGCATTCGTCCTGGTCGCGCCAGTGGCGCTCACCCGATCCGAAGCCGTCCTACGACGTCGTCATCGTAGGCGGCGGCGGGCACGGCTTGGCCACGGCATTTTACCTCGCCGATCGGTACGGCATCAGAAACGTGGCCGTCGTGGAGAAGGGCTGGATCGGTGGAGGCAACACCGGCCGCAATACGACGATCATCCGATCGAACTATCTCTTCGACGAGAGCGCGAGGCTATATGAGCACGCGTTGAAGCTCTGGGAAGGGTTGTCGCAGGAGTTGAACTACAACGTCATGTATTCGGCGCGCGGCGTCTTGATGCTCGCGCACAACATCCATGACGTGCAGAGTTTCAAGCGTCACGTTCATGCGAACAGGCTCAATGGCATCGACAACGAGTGGCTCTCTCCACAGGAGTGCAAGGAATACTGTCCCCCGCTGAATATCGACGGCGAAATGCGCTATCCAATTCTGGGAGGCGCGCTGCAGCGCCGCGGGGGAACCGCCAGGCATGATGCCGTTGCGTGGGGATACGCACGAGCCGCGGACGCGCGCGGTGTCGACATCATCGAGAATTGTGAGGTTACAGGCATCCGACGGGCGGCATCTGGCGGCGTCGAGGGCGTGGAAACGAGCAGGGGGTTCATCCGCGCGGGCAAGGTCGGCGTGGTGGCGGCAGGTAACACCAGCGTCGTCATGAACATGGCCGGCGTTCGCCTGCCGCTGGAAAGCTTCCCATTACAGGCGCTCGTATCCGAACCGGTGAAGCCCGCGTTTCCCTGCGTCGTAATGTCGAACACCATTCACGCCTACATCTCGCAGTCGGACAAGGGTGAGCTGGTTATCGGCGCGGGCACAGACGCATATACGTCATATTCGCAGCGCGGCGCCCTTCACATCGCGAACCATACGCTGGACGCGATATGCGAGCTGGCGCCGATGTTCCGCCGGCTTCGCATGCTGCGGAATTGGGGCGGCATCGTCGATGTTACGCCTGATCGTTCGCCGATCCTCGCCAAGACGCCAGTCCCGGGTCTTTACGTGAATTGCGGTTGGGGAACCGGCGGCTTCAAGGCGACGCCCGGCTCCGGCGACGTGTTCGCGCGGACCATCGCCAGGGACGAGCCCGATGCCATCAACGCGCCGTTCACCATCGAGCGCTTTCGTGAAGGTGTCATGATCGACGAGGCCGCCGCAGCGGCTGTTGCCCACTGACTCACTGGGAAGATCGCATGTTGCTCATCAAGTGTCCCTACTGCGGACCTCGTCCCGAGATCGAATTCTCATATGGGGGGCAGGCCCACATAGACCGTCCCAAGGATCCGATGGCGCTCGACGACGAGTCGTGGGCCGAATATCTCTACATCCGAAGCAACGCGAAGGGGCTGCATTCCGAGCGTTGGCGGCACACCCACGGCTGCGCGCAGTTCTTCAACGTCAAGCGTAATACGATCTCCGATGAAATCCTGACGACCTACAAGGTTGGCGAGGTGCCTGACGATGTGCCGGAAGCGGTGGATCGGTCGACCAAGGGAGGGGCCGTTCTGTGACATACAGGCTCTCCTCCGGGGGTCACGTCGACCGCAGCAAGCCGCTCAGGTTTTCCTTCGACGGAAAGCAGTATTCGGGCCTCGCCGGAGACACGCTGGCATCGGCGCTCATTGCGAACGGCATCCACCTGATTGGGCGATCGTTTAAGTATCATCGGCCGCGCGGGTTTATGTCGGCCGGATCGGACGAACCCAACGCTCTCGTCGGTATTGGCGACAGCGAGGCGCGCTACACGCCGAATCTGCGCGCGACCCAGGTCGAGCTGTACGACGGCCTCGTGGCGGAAAGCCAGAATCGCTGGCCTTCGCTAGCGATGGATCTCGGAAGCCTCAATGATCTGTTCTCCCGCTTCATCACCGCCGGATTCTATTACAAGACGTTCATGTGGCCCGCGGGCGCGTGGACCGCTCTTTATGAGCCGATCATCCGCAAGGCGGCGGGTCTCGGCAGGGCGCCGAAGGCCGCGGACGCGGATCGGTACACCCAGGTGTATCGCCATTGCGACGTCCTGATCGTGGGTGCAGGACCGGCCGGCCTAGCGGCAGCGCTTGCCGCTGGTCGCTCGGGGGCAAGCACCATCATCTGCGACGAGCAGGACCGGATGGGAGGTTCTCTGCTCTCCGAGCGCGAGGCGATCATTGACGGGATGCCGGCCGCCGATTGGCTGACGCGCGCGTTGAAGGAACTCAGCTCCCTTCCGAACGTGACCCTGCTGTCGAGAACGACCGCATTCGGATGGTATCCGCACAACTTTCTGGGTCTCTGTCAGCGTGTGACGGACCATCTGGGTAAGATCGACGCCAAATGCCCGAGAGAGCGCATGTGGCAGCTCCGGGCCAAGGAAGTCGTCCTGGCAACAGGCGCCATCGAGAGGCCCTTGGTATTTCCGGACAACGATCGTCCGGGCATCATGATGGCGGAGGCGGCCCGCACATATCTCAATCGCTATGGGGCGATTCCGGGGAAGAGGGTAGCTGTCTTCACCGCATGTGACAGCGCGTATCGCGCGGCGCTGGAATTGAAGGCGGCCGGCGTGGATATCGGGGTCATCGCCGACCTGCGGCCCTCTGCCGAGGGGCCCTGGATCGACCGCTCGCGTGCGGCCGGGATCGATGTCCGTCCCTCGACCACGGTCACGGCCACTTATGGTCGTTTGCGTGTTTGCCGCGTCGATCTCAGGAATGAAATCAGCGGCGCGACGGACTCCGTATCCTGTGATCTGTTGCTGACGTCGGGGGGCTTTACGCCCAGCGTCCATCTGTTCTCGCAGTCTCGCGGCAAGCTCGCCTACGATGAAGCTCTGAAGGCTTATGTACCAGGCGTGTCGGTCGAGCGCGAGCGGTCGGTCGGTGGCTGTCGCGGGCTATTCGATCTTGGCGCATCCATTGCAGATGGCTTCAGTGGCGGACTCGAGGCCGTGAAGCGCGCCGGCCGGAAGCCGGCTCCCGAGCAGAAATTCCCGGTGTTTGCCCAGTCGCTCGGTCAGGACGGCGTTATCGGAGTTCCGAGCAAGGCCGGCAAGTCGCGACGCAGAGCCTGGGTCGACTTCCAAAACGATGTCACCGCAAAAGACATCGAGCTCGCAACGCGAGAGGGATTCCGCTCCATCGAGCATGTGAAGCGCTACACGACGACAGGCATGGCGACGGACCAGGGTAAGACGTCGAACATGAACGCGCTCGGCATTGTCTCGCAGGCCACGGGTCTGCCCGTCTCGAAAGTGGGCCTGACGACGTTCCGGCCTCCGTTCACGCCCGTCACCTTCGGTGCGTTTGCCGGACAGTCCAAGGGCAAGCTGTTCGACCCGATCCGGCGGACGTCGATCCACGATTGGGCGGCGGAGAACGGAGCAGCGTTCGAGGATGTGAGCCTTTGGAAACGCGCTCATTATTTTCCACGCAATGGTGAGGACATGCATGCGGCCGTGCGGCGGGAATGCGCCGCGGTGAGGACGTCCGTCGGCATCTTCGACGCCACGACGCTCGGCAAGATCGAAGTCGTGGGCAAGGATGCCGCCGAATTCATGAACCGCATGTACACGAATGCCTGGACTAAGCTCGAATCAGGCCGGCTTCGATATGGTGTCATGCTTCGCGAGGACGGCTTCGTCATGGATGACGGCGTCGTCGGGAGAATGGCGCAGGATCGCTTTCATGTCACGACGACGACAGGCGGTGCCGCGCGCGTTCTTGCGCTCATGGAAGACTACCTTCAGACCGAGTGGTCCGATCTCGACGTCTGGCTGACATCGACGACCGAGCAGTGGGCCGTTATCGCGGTTCAAGGTCCAAATGCGAGAAAGGTGCTGGAGCCGCTTGTGCAGGGCGTCGATCTCTCGCCGGAAGCCATGCCGCATATGAGTGTCCGCGAGGGATGGATCTGCGGAGTACCCACCCGTCTCTTCAGGGTTTCGTTTACAGGCGAGCTTGGGTTCGAAGTGAACGTTCCGATGGGATATGGGCGCAGTGTCTGGGAGGCCATCTACGCCGCCGGACAGGCCTACGGTATCACGCCATATGGCACGGAGACGATGCATGTGCTCCGCGCGGAGAAGGGTTACATCATCGTGGGTCAGGAGACGGACGGTACCGTCACGCCGGACGATGTCGGCCTCGGTTGGGCCGTCGGCAAGGCAAAGAAGGACTTCGTCGGCAAGCGCTCGCTCGCTCGCCCCGCGATGACCAGCGCCGATCGCAAGCAACTGGTTGGCCTGTTGACCGTCGATCCAAAAGTCGTGCTGGAGGAGGGTGCGCAGATCGTTGCCGACCCGAGCGAGCCTATCCCCATGACGATGATCGGTCATGTGACCTCGTCCTACTGGAGCGCAGCCCTGGATCGCTCGATAGCGCTTGCGCTCGTGCGCGGTGGGCGCGCGCGTATCGGTACGCGCCTGCACGTGCCAATGCCAGGTGGTGACATCGAGGTGGAGGTCGTGTCGTCGGTCTTCTACGATTCAGAAGGGAAGCGTCTCGATGGCTGAGGCAGCGATCACTAGAATCAACTCGTTGGCCGGGATCGATCGCGATGATGCGACGGTGTCGGATGCGTCGCTCGCGGTTCTTCCCGATACCGCCAAGTTCGTCTTTCGCGGAAGGCTTTCGTCGTGGAGCGCGGTCGGCGACGCGTTCCGCGTGGAACTGCCCCGGACGGTCAATCGTTTCAATGGAAGCGGCGGTCGCAAGGCATACTGCCTCGGTCCGAACGAATGGTTGCTCGAAGCGGTTGGCGAGGAGCCGGCCCGATTGTATTCCGAACTGGCATCGAAGCTCGGCGGTCAGGCATGCTCGCTTGTTGACGTGAGCCATCGGTCGGACGGTCTCGCAATCTCCGGTTCGATGAGTGACTACGTGCTCAACCACGGATGTCCTCTCGACCTTTCGGAGCAACAGTTCCCCGTGGGCATGTGCACGCGCACGCTTCTTGGAAAATCACCCATAGTCTTGTCGCGAACAGCCCCCGAGACGTTTCAGATTGATGTGTGGCGATCGTTCTCGATGTATGTTTGGGCGTTCCTGGATGACGCTCGCCAGGAGTTCCTGTGCCAGCAGGCACTGACGTGACAGCCGTAGGGCCATGATCGGCATTTTTGAACTCTTCAAGGTCGGTATAGGTCCGTCATCGTCGCATACGGTCGGGCCGATGAAGGCCGCGTCGGCGTTCGTCGCGCACCTGAAGCGGGCTGGCGCGCTCGCGCAAGTCAGCACGGTGCGTGTCGATCTGTATGGATCGCTGGCCTGGACCGGCAAAGGGCATGGAACGGACAAGGCGGTCATTCTCGGTCTTGTGGGAGAAACGCCCGACACCATCGATCCCGATCATGCGGATCAGATCGTCAATCTCGCGCATGCGGACCGCAGGATCCGCCTCGGCGGGGTCCGTTCGATCTCGTTCGATCCAAGGACGGACGTGGTGTTCGACGGCGTGACCGAGACCAGGCGGCATCCCAATACTCTGGCCTTTGCGGCGTTCGATGCCGCCGGCAAGTGTCTTGTCGAGCAACGGTGGTGTTCTGTCGGCGGCGGTTTCGTGGTGTTGGAGGAGGATGTCGGACAGTCTGCGCCGGCTTCGGATGGAAACGTGCCGTTTGCCTTCAAGTCCGGACAGCAACTGCTCCAAATGGGAGACTCTTCACGCTTGTCGATCGCCGACATCGTCATGGCGAACGAACTGTCCCGACTCTCTCGCGAAGAGATCGAAGCAAAGCTCGATCATATCATCGCGGTCATGATGGCCTGCATCGATCGCGGGATGGTGATCGAGGGTGATCTGCCGGGTGGCCTCAAGGTCCGGCGGCGCGCCCCGTCGCTCTTTCGTCGCTTGCAGAAAGCGGCTGGCTCGAACGACCGGCCGCAGCACATGGTAATGGATTGGGTCAGCCTCTACGCCATCTCTGTCAACGAGGAGAACGCGTCGGGCAGCCGTGTTGTCACCGCGCCGACCAACGGCGCCGCCGGAATCATTCCTGCCACACTTCGCTACTTCCGTGATCATTGCGGTCAGGCTGATCAGGCGGGACTTCGGCGGTTCCTTCTCACGGCGTCCGCGATCGGCGCGCTCTTCAAAATGAACGCCTCGATTTCGGGTGCGGAGGTCGGATGCCAGGGTGAGGTCGGTGTCGCCTGTTCCATGGCTGCCGCAGGCTTGGCGGCAGTTCTGGGCGGCACGAACGAGCAGATCGAGAATGCTGCTGAGATCGGCATGGAGCATCATCTCGGCATGACCTGCGATCCCATCGGCGGCCTGGTTCAGGTCCCCTGCATCGAGCGGAACGCCTTCGGAGCGATCAAGGCGATCAGCGCTGCCTCGCTGGCGTTGCAGGGAGACGGTCAACACGTGGTCTCGCTCGACAAGGTGATCGCGACGATGCGAGAGACCGGCAAAGATATGCAGTCGAAATACAAGGAGACCTCGCTGGGAGGGCTCGCGGTCAATCTGGCCGAATGTTGAGGATAGGACGATGGGTCAACAGGCTTCGAACAAGTTCTTCACCACCGACATTTCGGTCCTCGATCCCCAGGTCGCGTCCGCGATCGCGGACGAACTGAGCCGGCAGCAAGAGGAAATCGAGCTCATCGCCTCCGAGAACATCGTCTCGCGCGCGGTCCTTCAGGCCCAAGGGTCGGTTTTGACCAACAAATATGCCGAGGGGTATCCGGGGCGCCGATACTATGGCGGATGCGCCTATGTCGACGTGGTGGAAGACGTGGCGAGGGAGCGCGCCAAGTCGCTGTTCGGCTGCGCGTTCGCGAATGTGCAGCCGAATTCCGGCAGCCAGGCTAACCAGGGCGTCTTCATGGCTCTGATGAAGCCGGGCGATACGTTCCTGGGCCTGGATCTTGCCGCCGGTGGCCATCTGACCCATGGCGCCAGGCCAAATATGTCTGGCAAATGGTTCAATGCCGTCAGCTATGGCGTTCGCCCCGAAGACCAACGGATCGACATCGAGGGCCTTGAGCGGCTCGCGCTTCAACATAGGCCGAAAGTCATCGTGGCTGGCGGCTCGGCCTATTCGCGCTTCTGGGATTTCGCGGAGTTTCGTCGAATCGCAGACGCAGTCGGCGCTTTCCTCATGGTCGACATGGCGCACTTCGCAGGCCTCGTCGCGGGTGGCGTGCATCCGTCACCCTTCCCGCACGCGCACGTCGTAACGTCGACCACCCACAAGACACTGCGCGGTCCGCGTGGCGGCCTGATCCTCACCAACGACGCCGAGATCGCGAAGAAGATCGATTCCTCGATTTTTCCGGGCCTCCAGGGTGGGCCATTGATGCACGTGATCGCCGCGAAGGCGGTCGCGTTCGGCGAGGCGCTGACGGCCGACTTCCAGCGATACGCGAAGGATGTCGTCGACAATTCCAGGGCCTTGGCGAGCGCGCTGATGGACCGCGGCTATTCCGTCGTTTCGGGCGGAACGGACAACCACTTGTTGCTCGTCGACCTACGGGGCAAGAATCTGAAGGGGAAGGTCGCCGAAGCGACGCTCGGACGCGCCAACATCACCTGCAACAAGAACGGAATTCCCTTCGATCCTGAAAAGCCGACGGTGACGTCGGGGATCAGGCTCGGAACTGCGGCAACCACATCGAGAGGTTTCGGCCAGGGCGAGTTCCGAACGGTAGGCAAGCTGATCGCGGATGTGCTCGACGCGGTTTCTGTTGCAAACACGGATACCGCTCCGGAGGTGGAGGGGCACGTACGGGCACAGGTGGCCGAGCTCACCAGGGCATTCCCGATCTACCCCGATCTGTAATCGGTTGCCGCGCTGAAGGAGGGCCCCTCGCTGTCGTCCGACAAGATATTTCTGCGCGGTTTGGCTGTTCTGGCTCTCGTCGGGGCAGCCGAGCACGGGCCGACGGCGCTCAAAATAGATCTCGACGTGTTCATTGATCTGGGAGCGGCTGCCATGAGCGACAGTCTTGCCGAGACCGCAAATTACGCGGACCTGACGCGCGAAATTTCGCGCGCTCTGGAGCGTGTGCGATACGATGATCTGGTCCTGGCGGCCGACGCCATTGCTAGCGCGTTGCTTACGGCAGAGCCTAAAATTGAAGAGGTGGCGCTGACGTTGCGCGATTCTCGGACGGTCTTCGACAGCGCAACCGGCAAAATCGGCGTTTCGGTCACGCGGAAGCGCGGACAGGAAAAGTGCGAGATAACGATGCGTGCGCGTCGGGATCAGATCCTCGGCTCAATCTGAACTAAAACAGCGATCCTACTCATCAAAAACAGCCTCGAGGCGGACATGTCCAGAAACCTGGCGCTTGGAAACTTTCGTTTGAGCTACGGCCCTGATGCGGGCGAGGGCCAATTCACGACGAGGCCCGAAATCGCGGGTGCATTCGGCGTCGTAGCCTCGACGCATTGGCTCGGCACCGCCGCGGGGATGAGAATCCTGGAGAAGGGCGGAAATGCCTTCGACGCGGCCGTGGCGGTCGGTTTCGCGTTGCAGGTCGTTGAGCCTCATCTGAATGGCTTCGGTGGCGAAGTGCCCGTCATCTTCCACGATGCGAAGTCCGGGCAGAGCCGCGTGCTCTGCGGTCAAGGCGTTGCGCCTGCCAATGCGACGATCGAGACCTTCGAGAAACTCGGTCTCAACATCATTCCAGGTAGCGGATTTCTTGCAGCTTGCGTACCCGGATCGTTTGGCGCCTGGATGAGGCTCTTGAGCGATTACGGCACGATGGGTCTCGATGACGTCCTAGAGGCCGCCATTTCATACGCCCGGAACGGATACATGATGCTCCCGCGTATCGCGGCGGCAATCCGCACCGTGGCACCGCTGTTCGAGAACGAATGGCCGACATCGGCAAGTGTCTATCTGAAGGAAGGCGTCCCCGAGGCCGGCACGCTCTTCGCGAACCAGGAGCTGGCAACAACCTACGAGCGCATGGTTCGCGTCTTTGAAGACGCCAGGGGCTCTCGCGAACAGAAGATCGAGGCCGCCCGGAAAGCATTCTACGAGGGCTTCGTCGCCGAGGCGATCGACAAGTTCGTTCGATTACCGGTGATGGACACGTCCGGAGAGCGTCATGCCGGCCTCATCTCTGCCCAGGATCTCGCCAACTGGAAGGAATCATACGAGGATCCCCTGTCCCTGAACTACGGCGATTTTCGAGTCCTGAAGCCGGGCCCCTGGACGCAGGGACCCGTCTTTCTGCAGCAATTGGCGCTCCTCAAGGGCTTCGATCTGGGAGCGATGAACCCGTGTGGCGCCGAATTCATTCATACCGTGACAGAGTGCTCTAAGCTGGCGTTCGCGGATCGCGAGAAATACTATGGCGATCCGAACTTCGTGAATGTGCCGATGGCGCATCTTCTGAGCGAGCAATATGCCGCTTCCAGACGAGCTCTGATCGACAGTTCAGCTTCAATCGAGTTTCGCCCGGGCTCGATTGCGGGGTTCGACCACGCCGTGCCGTATCTGGTTGGCGGCGACGATGAGGCGGGCGCGATGCTTGGAGCCGGCGAGCCAACGGTCGCGCGTGTGGTTTCGACGGGCGAGCCGACGATCGATCGGCGCGGATCGGTCCGTGGCGACACGGTCCATCTCGACGTGATCGACAGGTTTGGCAACATCGTCTCGGCGACCCCGAGCGGCGGCTGGCTTCAGAGTTCGCCGGTGATCCCGGAGCTTGGCTTTGCGCTCGGCACGCGCGCGCAAATGTTCTGGCTGCAGCGCGGTCTTCCCTCCTCGCTTGCTCCGGGCAAGCGCCCGAGAACCACGCTTTCGGTATCGCTCGTTTACTGCGGCGACCAGCCATATGGCAGCTTCGGTACCCCCGGTGGCGATCAGCAGGACCAGTGGAGCTCGGTTTTTTTTCTGCGGCATGTGCATCACGGTCTCAATCTGCAGGCTGCGATCGATGCGCCGATGTTCCACAACGACCACATGCCGAGCTCGTTCTTCCCGCGGCGCGCCAAGCCGGGGTCGTTGACGATGGAAAGCCGGTTCGCTCCCGACGTGCAGAAAGAGTTGGAGCGCAGGGGGCACCGCATCGAGACCGTCGACGGTTGGTCGCTCGGCAGATTGTCAGCGGTCTCCAAACAGGGGAAGATCCTGCGAGCAGCGGCGAATCCGCGATACATGCAGGGCTACGCATTTGGCAGGTAGTTCTTCGAGCCCTCGCGGGCCAGGCTCGCTTATGGTTTCGTCTTGTTCTCTTTTCGAACGAGATCGACAAATGTGCGAGCCGCTTCGGACAGGTTGCCGCGCTTCCAGGCAAGGATGGTTTCGAGTCGAAAGCGTGGATCGTCGATTCGGGTGAACGAGAGCTTTTCTCCGGCGAAGCCGGCGAGACTTTCGGGGTAGATCGTGACGCCGAGACCCGCGGCGACCAATCCGAGCAGCGCCATCGGATTCGATGCCTCCAGCGTCACTTTCATGGTCAGTCCTTCCGACGAGAAAAGGTCGGTCAGGCGCCATCGATAGGCTTGCCACTCGGTCATGTCGCCGACCACGAACTCGTGCTCCGCCAGTTCTCGCGGGCTTATACTGCGGGCCTGCGCGATCGGGTGATCGCGCGATGCAATCAGGCAGAGCGGCTCGTCGGCAACCTTCAACGTCTCGAAATCAGGATGCTCGAATGGCCCGATCATCAATCCCAGATCGATCTCGCCATTGGCCAGCGCCAGTTTCTGTCCTTGTGTTCGGATGTAGCTCAGCTTGAGAGCGACGTGCGGACAAAGCGCGCGATATCTGGAAACGAGGGACGGCATCTGGAGAGTAGCCGCGAACGACATATAGGCGAGACGCAACTCTCCGGTCTTGCCTTCAGCCACGAAGCGGGCGCTCTCGACGGCGCGGCCATATTCCCGAATTAGTCCGAGATTTGCTTCGTAAAACGACCGGCCGGCCGGCGTGAGTGCGACCTCTCTCGTCGTTCGCTCCAGCAGCTTGAATCCCAGCTAATGTTCCAGCTTCTGGATACGGCGCGTCAGGGCCGATTGATCCAGATTGAGGCGCTCAGCACCGCGCCGAAAGCTGAGTTCTTCAGCAACGACAACGAAAGATTGTGCGAGCTCGATGCTCCCGTCCCATCGCATGTGGCGGTTCCTGTCGGGAGGATAACCATTGATGCACGGGACGCAACAACAATTGGTGAACCATCACTTCCGTACAGGCGGGTCTGTGAGATTGTGCGGCAGGATCGCCTTTCCAAGGCGATCCTTACCGCAGAGATGGAGAAGCACATGCAAGACGGTGACATGGATACGCGTGAACTCGACAAGATGCTTCAGCGGGCATTCGACGCCTCCACGAAGATCTATCAGCAGCGTGGCTTCCAAAGGCGCATCGGATTCGGGAAGCGTCCGGCACTCGTCAGCGTGGATCTGGCGAACGCCTGGACCCGTCCTGGCAACCCGTTCACCTGCGATCAGGAGGCCATGGACGACGAGATCATCCCGGGGATGCAACGCTTGCTGAAAGCCTGCCGCGCCCACGGCTACCCGGTCATCCATGTGACGACCGCCTACGAGATCACGGATCTCAACGCGCCCTTCACGGACATGGGCCTCTGGCAATACAAGATCCCGATCGAAGTCGTCGATCTCCAGCGCAAAGAGTTGTGGGCAATCGACTCCCGCATTGCGCCGGTGAAGGGCGAATATACGCTGCTGAAGAAGAGAGCGAGCGCGTTTCACGGCACGGGTCTCGGCGGCATCTTGCGGGCCGCCGGCGTGGACACGATCCTGGTGACGGGCGTAACGGCGACGGCCTGCGTGCGAACCACCATCTGCGACGGTCTGGCAGACGGATTCCGGACGATTGCGGTGAAGGAGTGCATTGGCGACCGCGTTCCGGGTGCAGTGGCGTGGAACCTCTACGACATCGACGCGAAGTTTGCCGACGTTGAAAGCGTCGACGCGTGCGTGAAGTATCTCGAAGGCGCCGGGCAAACTGCTCAAGCCGCGGAATAGAGCGCGCTCACAGGGCTCTGTGCATGACGAGAGCATCGACAAGTTCGCCAGTCGGTCGCCGGAACGCCAAGGGTAGGCGGCCGACCTGTTCGAAGCCCATCGCAAGCCACAAGCGAACGGCACGTTCGTTTGTGCTGACGACGAAATTGAACTGCATCGCCAGGAAGCCGAGCTTCCTGGCTTCGGCCAGGGAATGCTCGCACATCGTTCGAGCAACGCCCTTCTGCCGCGCGTCAGCACGTGTCATGTAGCCGCAGTTCGCCACATGAGCTCCTCCGCCGAGCTGATTTGCACGCAGATAATAAGTTCCTACTGCTTGGCCTCCGTCTTCGGCAATGTAACTGTGACGGTCCGGTCCCGTCCAGTATCGTAATGCGTCGGATTCGGTCATGTCTTGCGGCAGCGTGTAGGTTTCGCCCGCCCGGATCACGGGGCCGATGATCGACCAAATCGGTCCCCTGTCCCCAATCGTGCAAGGTCTAATCGCGATCATAGCCTGATACCTCATTCACCGTCGTAGTTTGGACTTTCGTATCATTCAAGCTCGTTGCCCGACACGTTGCGATGCGGCATCGTGATGTTGACTTTCGCTCGGACAGGGCGATTAATCGCCACATGCCTAGCCGATGGGCTCGTGTTGCCCATGTGATGTACAGCGCTCATACCGCACGGCGCTGCGTCACGATCCGCTTCCAACCCCTACAATTTGTATGTCGCATTCCTACAAGCCCCGGGCGCTCGGGCACGTATACATTTTTGTCAAGTTTGAAGACGCCAAACTTTGGTGAAGCGCGGGATGTCTTCCGGCGGATATCCAGAGGGGTGTGCGATAGGGCGGAGAAAGTAATGAGCTATCTGGTCAATAGGCGCACCTTTCTTGCGGGGGCCAGTGGGGCCGTTGCACTCCTGTCTGGCGCAGGCGCTGCAAGCGCCGATGGAGGTCAGGTCATCGTCGCAAATTGGGGCGGCGATTGGAACGACCGAACGGTCCAGTTCTTCGAAGCTCCCATTGTGGAGAAGGCCGGCTATACGGTCGTGCGCGACCTTGATGCCTTTGACCAGAGGCGAACGAAGATCATCGCAAGTCGGCGGTTGCCGAAGGCCCCGATGGACGTCGCGCATATGGACGACGCCACGGCATTCGAGCTCGCGTCTCTCGATCTGCTCGACCCCCTCGACGAGGCGTCCGTTCCGCGGCTGAAGGATGTCGTGCCTGGCTTACGCACGCCCACCTTCGCGCCCTGGCAGTACAGCGCCTGGATCATCGGCTACAATCCGAAGAAGCTAAAGGAAGCGCCGAAGAGCTTCGGCGACCTGTGGGACCCCAAATACAAAGGGATCGTCGGGCTCAGCGACGCACACTGGTTTCATCATATCGAATGTGCCGCTTTGAAGATCGGCAAATCTCTCGACACGATCGATGTGCCCGCCGTGAAGTCGAGCATGATGGAGTGGAAGAAGGCCGCCAACCCTCGCATCTATCCCAACCATCTTCAGATCGAGCAAGCTCTCAAGAACGAGGAGATCCTGGTCGCTCCGGAGTACAAGGCTCGCATTCTGCAATTCGCCTCCGAGGGCGTAGACGTCGTATCTGCCTATCCGGCAGAAGGCGGCATTTCAATCATCTTCGGCTTGTGTCTGCCGAAGAAGCGTCCCAATCCGAAGCCTGCCAATTTCTATTGCAATGCATTGCTGGATCCGGAAGGTCTGACGGGCCTGGTTCAGAAATCATTCTACTCGCCGGCGAATACGAAGTCGGTGCTGCCGGAAGCGGCCGCCAAGCAGATCGAGTTCTCAGAGGCCGAGAAGAAATCGATCCACAATCGCAATCACGCGTTCTGGCTGAAGAACCGCGACGACCTGCTCGACTGGTGGAACAAAGAGTTCAAGAGCTGATCAATCTCGATGACCGCTATCGAGGCCATCCAAGTCCAGAGCGCGAGTCAGGCCGTGAAAAAGAAGCATGGCCGCCGGCTAGCTCCATACGCTTTGTCCGGACCGGCGTTGGCTTTCGTCACGCTGTTCCTGATGTTGCCGCTCTTCCTGATGTTGCGCTTGAGCTTCTATCAGTACAACGCGGCGCAGATGTATGCCGAAGCGTTGACTCTCGAGAACTACTTGCGGTTCTTCAGGGACGATTTCTACCGCCAAGTCCTCTGGACCACGCTCTGGATTTCCACGGCGACGACTATCCTCTGTCTGATCGGCGGCTTGGCAGTCGCATATTTCATGGCAAGGACGACTTCAGATTTGCTGAAGCGCTATCTGATCATTGCCATTGTTCTTCCGCTCTTCATGGGTAACGTTGCACGGACGGCAGGCTGGATCATCATCCTCGACAATAAGGGCCTGCTGAACTTCCTGTTGCAGTACTTCCGCCTTACGGAAAGTTCCGTCCAGCTTCTTTATACGTCAGGTGCAGTTATAACCGGCCTCACTTCGGTGTTGCTGCCTTTCATGATCGTGACGCTCAACAGCGTCATGCACAACATCGACATTTCCCTGGAGGAGGCATCCCTAAATCTCGGTGCCTCGTCACTGATGACCTTCCGCCGCGTCGTGCTTCCGCTGCTCATGCCCGGCATATTCGCCGGCTCGATCCTGTGCTTCATACTTTCAATGAACGCCTATGCCACGCCCGTGCTGATCGGCGGTCCGAAGTTCTACATGATGGCGCCGACCATCTATAAGCAGATATCGGTCACGATGAACTGGCCCTTCGGTTCTGCGCTCGCCTTCATGCTCATTGGCCTGACGGTACTTCTTACGGTCATCTCCGCGGTGATCTTCGATCGCGCGGCAAAACGCACGGGCATAGTACGATGAGCATCGCTGCGAGGCTTCATCCATCGAGATGGTTCTACCTGAGCTTCGTATGGGCGAACATCCTCTTCGTGCTCGTTCCGCTGACGACGACGATATGGGTCGCGTTCTTCAGCAACAAGATCCTGACGTTCCCGGCGGAAGGATACACGGCGTCGTGGTTCGGGCAGGCCCTGAATCTGGAAGCGTTCCGGAGCGGATTCCTGCTGAGTTTCCAGGTGGCGATCGGCGCTTCGATACTGGCCGTATGCCTCGGCGTTCCGGCGGCAATCGCGATTGCTCGACACGAGTTCAGAGGCAGGGAATTCATAAACACCGTCTTGATGTCCCCCCTGATGATTCCGGCGATCGTCGCGGGCACTGCGATATATCTCTTCTATATCGAGGTTCAAATCCGGAGCGACGTACAACTCGTCGCGACGGTCCAGGGCCTGACCCTCGCTCACACGCTCATCGCCATTCCCTGGGTCCTGCGCCTGCTTGTAGCGTCCCTGGCTGGGCTGGACCCGGCGATCGAGGAGGCATCGCTGAGTCTGGGCGCGTCACGGATCACGACGTTCTTTCGTGTGACCCTGCCGTCAATCCGCCCGGGCATCACGGCTGGCGTGCTGTTCGGGTTCATCGCCTCGTTCGGCGACCTCGAGAAATCGCTGCTTCTGGTCGGACCCGGTCGGATCACATTGCCGATCGCGATGATCAACTATCTGGAATACCGGACCGATCCGACCATCATGGCCGTCGCGACGATCCAAGTCCTGATTATCGCGGTAGCGCTGATCGTTTCGGATCGTTTCGTTCGGCTTGGCAGAACATTCTAAATAGCGAAAGGCAGTAGCTTGTCCAAGGTTACGCTCAGGAACGTCATGAAGCAGTACGACT
The DNA here is from genome assembly GCF_056837965.1 of Bradyrhizobium ferriligni. Taxonomy (NCBI): domain Bacteria; kingdom Pseudomonadati; phylum Pseudomonadota; class Alphaproteobacteria; order Hyphomicrobiales; family Nitrobacteraceae; genus Bradyrhizobium; species Bradyrhizobium ferriligni. The sequence continues at coordinate 20,382 of NZ_JBXEJO010000064.1, read as the reverse complement.
CGTTCGTCGCTGTGAGAGAAATGTCGCTTGAGATCGGGGACGGCGAGTTCCTTGCCCTGCTCGGTCCCAGCGGTTGCGGGAAGACGACGACACTGCGGATGATCGCCGGATTCGTGGAGGCGAGTGCGGGCAGGATCTTCTTCGGCAATGAGGACGTGACCGATCTTCCGCCGAACAAGCGAAACACCGGCATGGTCTTTCAGGGCTTCGCGCTGTTTCCGCACATGACGGTCGCGCAAAACGTCGCCTACGGCCTCGAGATGCGCCGAATCCCCAAGCCGGAGATCAAGACGAGGGTTGCGAAGGTCCTTGACCTCGTTCAACTCGGCTGGTTTTCGGAACGGCTTCCGCGACAACTCTCGGGCGGTCAGCAGCAGCGCGTAGCGCTTGCGCGGGCGCTGGTTATCAGCCCCCACGTCCTGCTTCTAGACGAGCCGCTGTCGGCGCTCGATGCGAAGCTGAGACACGACGTCCGTACCCAGATACGACAACTTCAGCAATCGCTTGGCCTGACGACGGTGTTCGTGACGCACGACCAGGAGGAGGCCTTGAGCCTGGCGGACCGTCTGGTGGTGATGAACGGAGGCGCCATTGAGCAGATCGGAACGCCAGCCGACCTGTATGAGCGTCCGGCGACGCCTTTCGTTGCGGACTTCATCGGCAAGACCAACTTCTTCAACGGCGAGCTGAGCGGCGATCGCTTTGTGTTTGGCGGCGGCGAAGCGTCGCTGAAGGTCCCGCCGCGGATTCCAGGTGCGAATTTGCTGGGCATAAGACCGGAGAAAGTGAGGCTTTTGCCGGCAGGCTCGGAAGCACCAGACCCGGCCGCGGAAAACGAGATGAGCGGAACGGTCGAGCTGGTGAGCTATCTCGGACCGACCACCGAATATCGCGTCAAGGTCGCCGGGGAGAAGCATATCCTCGTCCAGCGTCCTAATGGCGAAGCGGCCCAGCCGGTCAATATCGGGCAGAACGTGACCCTCCGAATACCCATGGAATGCTGTTTCCTTTTCGAGGCGGACAAGCGTGCGCAGGAGTTCTCGGGAGCAAAGACATAAAGACTTCGAGACACAACGCTCAACCCAGCGTCCGTTGCAAAAAGAGGGAGAACGATCTTGTCGTCAGGACTGCACGAGCGATCAATCGTAATTGATGGTCTTATCGTCTCAAATTTCGAGCGCGACATTTTTGAGGATATGAGGAGGGCGGGACTTACGGCCGCAAACTGCACGTGCTGCATTTGGGAAGGCTTCGAAGCGACGATGCAGAACGTCGGGCGCTGGAAGCGCTGGTTTCGCGAGAACGATGATCTCATCACCCAGGTCTACACGGCAAGGGACATCGTCGAAGCCAAGGAGCGCGGCAAGACGGGCATCATACTCGGCTGGCAAAACATTTCCGGGATCGAAGACCAGATCGGATATCTCGAGCTGTTCAAGGAGCTCGGCGTTGGCATCATTCAGATGGCCTACAACACCCAAAATCTCGTGGGAACGGGGTGTTACGAGAGCAAAGATGGCGGGCTCTCCGATTTCGGTCGCGATGTCGTCGCCGAGATGAACCGCCTCGGCATCATGTGCGACCTGTCGCATGTCGGACCGGAGACGAGCCGGGACGTCATTCTAGCCTCGAGCAAGCCGGTTACCTATTCGCACTGTCTGCCCGCAGGACTGAAGACGCATCCTCGCAACAAGACCGACGAGCAGCTCAGGTTCATTGCCGATCGTGGAGGTTTCGTCGGTGTCACCATGTTCCCTCCCTTCTTGAAGCGAGGGACGGCGGCGACGGTCGACGATTATGTCGAAGCCATTGAATACGTCATCAATATTTGCGGCGAGCAAAGCGTCGGCATCGGGACCGACTTCACGCAAGGATATGGGAAGCCGTTCTTCGATTGGATCACGCACGACAAGGGCTACGGTCGGAAGTTGACCGACTTTGGTGACGTCATAAATCCGGAAGGAATGCGCAAGATCGGAGATTGGCCGAACCTAACAGCCGCGATGGAGCGGCGCCACTGGAGCGTTAAGCGGATCGAGGGCGTTATCGGTACGAATTGGCTGTCGGTGCTGCGCGAAGTGTGGGGTGCTTAAGGCGAAGAGCTAATCAAGGCGAAGCAGGCTGCGACTGTTCCGACTAAGAATAAGCAGAACTGAATTAACGTATGAATCCCAGAAGGAGTTAAATTCCTGCGATCGAGGGACGAAGGCCCATTCGCAACGGCAATTAGTCCGAGCAATGAGACCGTCATCCAACAGACAATTGCAATCCCAGCAATCAGGAGCCGTCGCGGCTCTCCAACTCCCATTAGAGGAGCTAGCGCAATCGGAAGGGCCACAAAGCTCATCGCGCAGAGTGAAGCTGGTAGCACTTGTCGGATTCGCAGACCGAAAATGAGCATTAGCGGCGAACTCGGCTTAGGCATGTCGGTCACTGCGGTACGCAATGTTGGAATGGTACCAAATGCGCCATCGGCCTCCAAGCGGTTTGGCTCCACGCTGGCGCCCAGGACGGAAAGAATACAGATTACTCATGTTAGGAGCAGGATTTGAGCAAGGGCAAGGAGGAAGGTAAGAGCTGGCAGGAATCGAGCCTGGTATCGTCCGCTGCCGGCTTTCCTGTTGATCCCTCGCTTGATGGGGGCTGCCAGCCTCCCGTTTGCGAAGTTACAGCGCCCTTTGAAGCAGGGAAGAATATGTGGCAGCCATCGCCCAGGAGACCGTTGCATCGAGCGCCCCTGGTACAGTTGCTCAAGCGGCTGGGTCACCATCTCAGCGCATGGAAAAAGGCGGGCTCGTAGGGCGCGTGGGCGCACCCCAGGCGGCAGGAGGTGCCGTTGTGTGTGAAAGGCCTCAGCTCTCGTTTCTTCTAGGAACAATGGCCTTCTCGATTTGCAAGCATTGTCAGCTCTGACGATCATTCTCCCTTTTGGCAGGGAGAGGTCAAATCTGGAGTTCGCGGATCTCTTCTTCGCTTGGCGCGCGCCCCTGATACAGCGGAGGCGTCAGCATCCAGATCAACTTCGTTGGGACGCCGCCTGGATTGCCGAATCGATGTGGGCGTCCGCTTTCGAATTCGAACGAGTCACCAGGGCCGAGCACGTAGTGACGTTCGTCGACCCACAATTCGAACTTGCCCTTCAGAATATAGCCGCCTTCTTCGCCCTCGTGCGTATACGACTGCGCCCCGGACGATCCATGCGGAGCAATCGTGACGAGCAATATTTCGAGGGCGCCTCCCAGATCGGAATTGAGTGGGCACTTCTCAATTCCGTTCGCCCGCATGAACTGCCGCCCGGCTCCATGCCGCAAGACGACTTCGCCGGGATGAGCTTCATGCTCCAGATCGTAGAACCAGCCGGGCGGGACAGCGAATGCGCGGGCCAGGGTGGTAAGTGAGCGTAGCGTCGGTGCAACCGTGCCTCGCTCCAAGCCACTCAAAAGACCAAGACATGAGTACCAAGTGATGATTTGCGGGCTCTCGTGGTGCTTTCGACCCGCCAGGCTGGCGATGTATTCGACGGAAGCGATGATATCCCTAGTCGGGCGCGATGGCTTCAGCCTGAAGACACCTGGAAGAGGCTGTGCTGGCCGAGGCTGATCGCCGGGTGGTAAGGGATTGATCTGCCGAGGATGGCCGCGATTGGTGCAGACTGCGACTTGAACAGCCGCGGCGCGTTCTAACCCGTGACGGCATACACCGATGAGCGTGATTGAACGTCGTTGTCAGTAGTGTGGAGGAGTAATTACCCAGACAACTTTGGCCGGGACTTTTCCAGGGTTTGCGCAGCGATGCTGCGAGCTGCTCTTGAATGAAAAGCTGTCGCCTTCCTCAAGCTGGAAATGCTTTCCGTCTACCCAAAGGTCCAATCGACCCGCAATCAGAATCCCAGCCTCATTGCCATCGTGGCTATATTCGCCGCTGTCGGCGCCGGGCTCGATCGTGCTCAACAGGAGCTCAAGAGGGCCTGCGAGATTAGGCGACAAAAGCTCTTCGGCAATCCCAAGACCCGTGAAAGTCAGTCGTCGCCGGTTTCCCTTTCGAACGACCACGTCGCGTTCGTCTGGGTTGGCGTTCATGTTGCCGTTAAAAAACCAGTTCATGTGCACGCCAAGCACATCACTTAGCTTCTTCAAGACGCCGATTGGTAGATTTGATTGGTTTCTCTCGATCTGACTGAGATATCCGACGGAAATTCCCGCACTCTGAGCCAGTTGAGTCAACGTGAGCTTCTTGATCTTACGGAGTTCACGGATTTGCCCGCCGACGGCCGCTTCTGCATCCGCTTCCGATGCCGATCCTGAGTTTACCCACTCATCAGCCGTGCGTATCGATCTAACAGCCATCGAACTATTCGACCTTCCAATCAAAGAGATAGCCCGCCAAGCCCCTCGAATCCGAGACGAGCATCGGCGGTTCCATAACTTATGACTTTAAGGAGCGGTACTTCGTCGGTCACGCAAAAAAGCCCTCACTTCTCCAATGGGCGCAGTTTTCAAAAAATATCAGCTGATCGCAAAAAAGAAATTCACAATGATGAAAAAATATGAAAATATTTCACGGAAGGATGCTCGGAGGTTAGAGCGTGACGAAAATTCCAATGTCAGCCCAAGTCGTCATCATTGGCGGCGGAATCATGGGGTGCAGCCTCGCTTATCATCTAACACTTCGCGGTTTCAGAGACGTCGTGCTGTTCGAGCGAAAGCAGCTTACATCGGGGACGACTTGGCATGCCGCAGGTCTTGTTGGCCAACTCGGTGCCACGCACAATCTTACGCGGTTAGCTCAATATACGACCGAGCTTTACGCCGAGCTCGAACGCGAGACCGGACAGAATACGGGATATCGAAGGATTGGCTCGCTCGCCATTGCGAACAATCAGCCGCGATTCGAGGAGTTGCGGCGAGGCGCCTCCATGGCTCGTTGCTTTGGATTGCAAGTCGATGTTCTGACCGCGAAAGAAGCCGGCGACTTGTGGCCGCTGATGGATATCGACGATCTCGTCGGTGCAGTCCATCTGCCGAAGGATGGGCAAACCAACCCCGTAGATACCACTCAAGCCCTGGCGAAGGGCGCGAGGGCGCGCGGCGCGAAACTATTCGAAAATACGGCCGTGACCGAAATCATCGTCGAGGGTGGGCGCGCCGTCGGCGTTCGAACGAAGGACGCGGAGATCAAATCCGAGTTCGTTGTCAACTGCGCTGGAATGTGGGCGCGCGATCTCGGTGCGGCTGCCGGCACAGTTGTGCCCCTGCATGCCGCTGAACACTTCTACATCGTCACGGAGCCGTTACCGGAAATCAAAAAGCACCTTCCGGTGCTCCGTGATGGTGACGCCTACACTTATTTCAAGGAGGACGCAGGAAAGCTTTTGGTCGGCTGGTTCGAGCCAGTTGCAAAGCCGTGGGGAATGGCCGGAATCTCCGAAAGCTTCGAGTTCGATACGCTTCCGAACGATCTCGAGCACATCGAGCCCTTGCTTGAGGCTGCAATCCGCCGAGTGCCGATTCTTGGCAAGGCGGGAATCCAGCTGTTTTTTAATGGCCCCGAGAGCTTTACGCCCGATGATCGGTACATGCTGGGGGAGACCCCCGAGGTCCGGAATCTGTTCGTCGCCGCGGGTTTCAATTCCATCGGCATCAGATCGGCTGGAGGCGCCGGTAAGGTGCTGGCGGATTGGATCGTGGACGGGCACCCTCCCATGGACTTGTGGGACGTGGACATTCGTCGTGTGATGCCGTTCCAATCGAACAAGCGGTATTTGAAGGATCGCACAGTCGAGTCACTGGGGCTTCTTTACGCGATGCATTGGCCGTTTCGGCAACCGGAAACGGCCAGGGGAGTTCGGCGTTCCGCGCTTCACGATCGATTGCTCGCCCGCGGCGCGTGCTTTGGAGAGGTTGCCGGCTGGGAGCGGCCGAATTGGTACGCGCCGGAAGGTAAAGCGGCGAAATACGACTACAGCTACGGCCGACAAAATTGGTTCGACTATTCCGCTGAAGAGCATCGCGCCGTTAGAGAGAGCGTCGGCCTATTTGACCAGTCTTCTTTCGCGAAATTTATCCTGGAGGGGGAGGATGCCGAGACAATTCTCAATCGAATCTCCGCGAACAACGTTTCGGTGCCGATCGGGCGAATTGTTTATACTCAATGGCTGAATGAAAGAGGGGGGATCGAGGCGGATCTGACGATCACCAAGGAGAGCCGTACTCGCTTTCTTATCGTGACCGCAGCCGCAACCCAGGTACGGGATTTTGCTTGGTTAACTCGGCATATTCCGGAGGGGGCTCGCGCGATTGCGGTCGATGTGACATCCGCCTATGGCGTGCTAGGCGTAATGGGGCCGAACTCCCGAAAGCTGCTTGGCAAGCTGACGAGCTCTGATCTGTCCAATAAAGCGTTCCCCTTCGCCACGTCGCAGATCGTTGACCTCGGCTATGCGAAGGTGCGTGCGAGCCGCATCACCTACGTAGGCGAATTGGGCTGGGAGCTTTACGTTCCGACGGAGTTCATCCAAGGCGTATTCGATTCGCTTGTGGACGAGGGCAAATCCTTGGGCATGACGCTCGCCGGTTACCATGCGATGAACTCGCTCAGAATGGAGAAGGGCTATCGCCACTGGGGCCACGACATCACTGATGAAGACACGCCGCTCGAGGCCGGTCTAGGCTTCGCGGTTTCCTGGTCAAAGCCGGACGGCTTCATCGGTCAAGAAGCATTGTTGCGTCAAAAGAATGCCGGGTTGAAGCGTCGAATGATTCAAGTCGCCCTTCATGACCCGGATCCGCTGCTCTACCACAACGAGCCGATCTGGGTTGACGGTCGGCTTGCCGGGCGCGTGACATCGGCCATGTACGGGCACACTATCGGAACATGCCTCGGTCTGGGTTACGTGGAAAGCGATGGAGGCGCCATCGATGCAGCGTATCTAGAATCTGCAAAGATCGAGATTGAGATAGCCGGAGAGCGGGTGCCGGCCCGAGCAGCATTGCGTCCCTTCTACGATCCCGCGAACAAGCGAGTCAGAGACGTCTTGGAGACTGATCCGGTCGCAACGGCTGCCTCGTGAAAGAAGCTTCAACAATGAGCGAGACGGCCGTTAAAGAGGCGCAAGCTGGTCACGCTGCCAAAGGGATACCATCGCTCGCGGATGTCGCTCGGCCAATTAAGTGCCCCGATTTCATCTTGACGTTTTCCTGCCCTGACCGAACCGGCATAGTTCATGCGGTTTCGGGAATACTTGCCAATTTCGGCTGCAACATCTTGGATAGCGCCCAATTCTCGGACCAGAGCGTCGGATGGCTATTCATGCGCCTGTCGTTCGACGCTCCAGGCGTAGCGTTCGCGACGCTGCATCGAGAATTCTCGGGTGTGGGCGAACCATTCGCAATGAGCTGGAACTTGTATGACTGCAAGACAAAGCCTCGATTGCTGATCATGGTCTCGAAAGCCGGTCACTGCCTGAACGACCTTCTGTTTCGGTACGGTACGGGCGCACTTAACGCCGAGATCCCCCTCATCGTGTCGAACCACCGCGACCATTATCGACTAGCGGCATCTTACGATATTCCCTTCCACTACTTGCCAATTTCGCCCGAGACAAAAATGGCTCAGGAGACGAAGCTGCTTGAACTCGTGGATCAAGAGCGCATCGATCTTGTCGTTCTCGCCCGTTACATGCAGGTACTGTCTGACGGTCTTTGTCGGAAAATGGCCGGCCGCATCATCAACATCCACCACTCATTTCTTCCGAGTTTCAAGGGCGCTCGTCCATATCATCAAGCCCACTCGCGCGGCGTCAAACTGATTGGAGCCACTGCTCACTACGTAACGGCGGACCTGGATGAGGGTCCAATCATCGAGCAAGACGTGATGCGCGTCGACCACTCGTTGACGCCAGAAGATCTTTCCGCGACAGGGAGAGATGTGGAAGCGGCCGTGCTCGCAAGAGCTGTCAAGTTCCACACGGAACATCGCGTTTTGAGGAATGGCGACAGAACGGTAGTATTCAGGTGAATGAGATGAATGCATTCACGACGAGGTCGCGCGATGCCCGGCTCATAGACGGAGCGGCAGAAGCCAAGAAAATTCATGCCGAACTGCGCAATGTGGTGGCCAATCTCACTGAGCGCGGCGTAACACCGGGACTTGCCGTCGTTTTCGTCGGCACTGATCCCGCAAGCGCGGTTTACGTCCGCAACAAGGTGCGGCAGTCAGTCGAAATCGGACTTCGTTCGTTTCATCACGAACTCCCGGCGAGCACGAGTGAAAGCGATCTGCTTGCACTTATCGGACGCCTGAATGCGGCCGATGACGTCGACGGTATCCTAGTTCAACTACCCCTGCCGCCGCACATCAATGCGGAAAAGATCACCGGTGCGATAGATCCGGTCAAAGATGTGGATGGATTCCATCCGGTCAATGCCGGGAAGCTATCGCTTGGTCAACCGGCGCCAGTACCGTGTACTCCCTTGGGCTGCATGCTCCTCATCAAAAGCATTCGAAGCAACTTGAAGGGCCTCTCAGCTGTGATCGTTGGGCGTTCGAACATTGTTGGCAAGCCGCTTGCGCAGCTGCTGTTGCGCGACGACGTCACGGTGACGATGGCCCACTCCAAAACACAACGCCTAGACCAAGTTTGTCGAAACGCCGATATCTTGGTGGCAGCGGTCGGAAGAGCCAGGCTGATTCAAGCCGATTGGATTAAGCCCGGTGCGGTAGTCATCGACGTCGGCATCAACCGCGAAGAGATCGACGGAAAAAACACGTTGATAGGAGACGTCGATTTCGATGGCGCGTGCAAGGTCGCGGCCGCGTTAACCCCGGTGCCGGGAGGCGTCGGTCCCATGACTATCGCCTGCCTGTTGAGAAACACCGTTGAGGCGGCTTGCCGCAGGCGCCGCGTCACCGCGCCGTTATAAGCGAGGGCGGCCCTATCGTTACGCGTGCGCAATCTATCCTCCAGTCAGCGCCGGTTGGTCGGGATCGCGGGAGCCCCCGGGCAATGGGATATTTCGGAAGGATTTAGGTCGTGGAGCTCGGCTCTCCGATCGCAAACGATCCGAGCGTTGTTGCCGCTAATCTAAAGGAACGCCGGTGAGCGGCAGCAGTGTCGCGGATGTCGGGTCAACCTCTCCTGGACGGCGGGGAGACGGTCTAAGCCCGCATGCCTAACGCCACAGTCTCGAGGGCTGGCGATGCGCCGTTGTTCGATGTGCGCGACAAAATAGCAGTCACCGTGAAAAAACTGTCCATATTTTCATGTTGACAAAATTTTGACCCGCCGCTTAGCTCGTGGAGAGGCAAATGGGGAGGGATCGATGAATTGGGTCAGTCAAGGTCGGTGTTTCAGGGGATTGCGGTCGGTGGCCTTTGTGTTCGCTGCTGCAGCGTCCTTCTCGTCCGCAGCATCTTCGCCGGGACATGCGGACGACTTCAAACTTGCTCTGATAACCAGCACAACAGGTGCGTTCGAGGTCTACGCGAAGCAAGCGCAGATCGGGCTGCAACTCGGTCTTGAGTACGCGACCAAAGGGACGATGCAGGTCAATGGGCGCAAGATTATCGTCATTCAAAAGGATGACCAATTAAAGCCGGATCGCGCACGCGCGCTTATCGAAGAAGCAATCCAGGACGATAAGGCGGACATCGTTATGGGAAGCACATCATCGGCGACAACGCTTGCCATGATGCCTGTCGCGGAAGAACTGAAAAGACCGTTGGTGGTGGATGTCGCCGGAGCGGACAGCATCACTGGAGATAAGTGGAACAGATACGTCGTCCGTACCGGCCGTACCGTCGGTCAGGAGGCGGTCGCCTCAGCCTTGCTTATTGCCGACAAAGACACCTCGATCGCTGTCCTCGCTCAAGACTATGCGTTTGGCCGCGAGAGCGTCCAGGTCTTCAAGGCTACCGCGCAGAAGGCCGGCGCAAAGATAGTCGGTGAAGAATACCTTCCCATCAACACCACCGATTTCACCGGTGTTGCCCAACGCTTGTTCAACGCACTCAAGGATCGGCCAGGCAAAAAGAAGCTATGGGTGAACTGGATCGGGACGACGCCGATCGGGAAGCTCAATGCAATGGATCCGGCCCGCTACGGAATTGAGCTTTCTACTCCAGGAACTCCTCTTCCTGGAATGGGAGCATTCAAGGGGGTTCCGAACCTGACGAGCGCGCTGATGTACTACTACGACATTGTCAAGAATCCTGAAAACGAATGGTTGGTTGCCGAGCACAAGAAGCGGTACGGCGCACCTCCCGACAGCGGCCAAGCGTTGGCATTTGACGCCGGCCTCGCCATCGTGAACGCTTTGACGAAAGCCGGGAGCCCAGACCCGGAAAAAATGATCGCAGCATTCGAGGGGATGTCATTCGGCGGTTCGACAGGTCGGCTGACAATAAGGAAAGAGAACCATCAGGCGCTGCATGACTTCTATGGCGTGACGTACGACACCGAACCGAACGTCGAGTGGGCCGTGCCAAAGTTGATCAAAACGTTCCATGGCGAAGAGCTCAACTCACGGCTGCCGAGCAAGTAGTTCGTCACAATTACGGCTTTCCATTCCGTCGACAAGCTAGATGCAGAAATGGACCATTCAGAACCGCAGAGGCCATCAATCCTGAGAACCGTCGATTTGGGCGTTTCTTTCGGGGGGCACCGCGCCGTGAACGCGGTGAGCTCTTCCTTCGACGGAGGAGTGCTCACCGCGATCGTTGGGCCGAACGGCGCTGGCAAGACAACGTACTTCAATCTCATCTCGGGTCAGATTCCGGCGTCAGAAGGGCGCGTATGGCTTGGTTCCGAGGACATAACAAGGGCGTCAGCTGCCCAGCGCGCCAAACTGGGGTTAGGGCGAGCTTTTCAGCTTACCAATCTGTTCCCTCGGTTAAGCGTGCTTGAGAATGTCAGGCTCGTTCTCCAGTCGTTGCAGTCCGGACGCCATCGTCGGGGGCTCAATTTCTGGAGTATCTGGAGCGATGCAAGATACCTGATCGAGAGCGCCGAGAGAATCTTGGCGTCCGTATCGATGCTGGCGCACCTCCATGATCCCGTCGCCAGTCTTTCGCACGGCGATCAACGAAAATTGGAGGTTGCCATGCTCATCGCGATGGACCCGCAGGTTTACATGTTCGATGAGCCGACAGCCGGGATGAGCGCCGACGAGGTACCGGTAGTACTCGATCTCATTCGGAAGCTAAAAAGCCATACACACAAGACCATCCTGCTGGTCGAGCATAAGATGGACGTCGTCCGTGATTTGGCCGATCGCATCATTGTGCTTCACAATGGCGAACTCGTCGCTGACGGCAGGCCAGCCGAGGTCGTCGAGTCTGCAATCGTCCAAGAGGCCTATTTGGGGACTTCGACCCGTTCGGCGCGAGGCGTAGCGTGACCGAGGCTTTGCTAAGGTTGGACGATGTCCATACACAAATTGGCCTATATCACATTCTGCAAGGAGTGACGTTCCAGGCGCAACGCAACAAGATAACTCTGCTTCTCGGACGCAACGGCGCCGGTAAGACGACAACATTGCGTACAATTATGGGCTTGTGGCCCGCGTCTGCAGGACGAATCGCGTTCGGCGAAAAGGATCTCGTTGGCTCCTCCACGTCAGAAATTTCGCGACAGGGGATCGCCTATGTCCCCGAGAATATGGGCATTTTTCCAGACCTGAGCGTCAAGCAGAATATGCTTCTGGCCGCACGTAAAGCGAGGCGGGTCGCGGATATCGATCAAGCTCGGCTCGATTGGATCTTCAGGCTTTTCCCTGCGGTTCACAAATTTTGGGATAGACCCGCAGGAAAGCTGTCAGGAGGCCAGAAACAGATGGTCGCAATGGCTCGGGCGATCGTTGAGCCTCGCGAACTTCTCCTGATCGATGAGCCGAGCAAAGGCCTGGCGCCGGCAATCATCAACAACATGGCCGACGCCATGATCCAGCTGAAGAAGAGCGGAGCCACGATCCTGCTCGTCGAACAAAATCTGCATTTGGCGCGGGAGGTCGGAGACGACGCAGTCATCATAGACGATGGAAAGGTCGTCCACACAAGCCCGGCAGGCGATTGCTTTGCGCGCGGCGACATTCTCAAGGCCCACCTCGGACTAACGATATGATGCCTAGTCGTTACGACCTCTCCGCTCTGCTATTGCTTCCGGCCCTTATGGGAATGGCCTTCTTTGCCGTCGGTGATTCAACCACGTGGTTCACTCTCACAATCGCAGGGCTGGCGATGGGGATGATTATCTTCACGATTGCTTCCGGAATGACCGTGGTCTTCGGCTTGATGGATGTACTCAACTTCGGTCAAGGCGTTTTCATCACTTTGGGAGCCTACCTTTCCGCGAGCATATTTGCCGCCATGAGTGGTTACGTTGTTTCGCCGGATATAGCCGACAATGTGCTGGTTCTAGTACTTGCGATAGCGGCCGCGATTGTAGGCGCAGGGGCCGCCGGGATCGTTTTCGAGCGTCTCTTGGTTAAGCCCGCCTATGGTGACCATCTGATGCAGATCCTGGTCACCACAGGTGGACTGATCGTCGGAGAGGAGCTTATCAAGGTCGTCTGGGGCGTCGAGCAAGTTAGTGTGACCCTGCCTCCGTTTCTGACCGGCTCGTTCGTGATCGCTGACGTTGCGATTGAGCGATACCGAGCCTTTGCGTTTCTCGTCGGGATGGCCGTCTTTGCATTGCAGTATTTTCTATTCTCCTACACCAAGACTGGTTTGCTCATCCGCGCCGGCGTTCATGATCGCGAGATGGTGGAGGCGCTTGGATATGGGGTGAGGCGTCTTTTCGTGGCCACGTTTGTAACCGGGTGCACTCTTGCCGGCCTCGGTGGCGTCATGTGGGGGCTCTACCAGCAAACACTCGTTCCCCAAATCGGAAGCCAGATGAACGTTCTTGTTTTCATTGTCATCATTATTGGCGGTCTGGGATCGACAGGAGGAGCGCTCCTCGGTGCTATGCTCGTAGGCATTACCGCCAACTACGCGAGCTTTATCGAACCAAAGGTGGCATTGTTTTCCAACATCCTGATCATGACAGCTATTCTACTTTGGCGTCCTAATGGGCTCTTTCCGGCGAGCGCCCGATGATGTCGTCTTCAGGGAATTGGACGCGGGTCATATCGCGCGATCGTCCCGGCAGCTGGCTTCTCGCCGCAGTGCTGATCGCAATCGTACTCGTTCTCCTATTTGCACCGTTTGTTTTGACAGGCGCGAAGGCAATCAGCATCTGCGTCAAGATCCTGATTTTTGCGGTGCTTGCCGCGAGCTTCGACCTCCTGCTCGGATATACGGGTATCGTCAGCTTTGCTCATACGCTGTTCTTTGGAATAGGAGCATACGGCGTCGGTATCGCTATTGTTAGGATGGGCCCAAACTGGAGCGCTGTCGGTCTTGGAACGGCCGCGGCGCTCGTCATATCCATCGTTCTCGCGCTGGTAATTGGTCTCTTCTCATTGAGGGTGCGCGCGATATTCTTCTCTATGATCACGCTCGCTCTTTCGGCGGCGGCCCAGACGCTGGCGACGCAGCTCTCGAACCTCACTGGGGGAGAGGACGGCATCATATTCCGCCTGCCTCCGGTCTTGATGCCGAGTTTTCGGCTCTCGGATACCAGCTTGCTCGGCCTCATGTTGGACGGCAAGATCATCTGTTATTACCTGATATTCGCCGCAAGCGCTCTACTCATCCTTGCGCTCCTGCGCATTGTAAACTCGCCCTTCGGTCGAGTTCTCCTCGCGATCAGGGATAATGAATTTCGAGCGGAGGCGATCGGCTATCACGTCGTTGTGTTCCGCACGATGTCGAGCGTGATTGCAGCTGTATTTGCTTGTTTGGCGGGTGTTCTCCTTTCTCTCTGGCTCCGCTATGCGGGACCCGACGCCGCGCTGTCATTTGAAATTATGCTCGACATCCTGATGATCGTGATCATTGGTGGCGTCGGCACGATCTACGGAAGCATCGTTGGAGCTGCCGTTTTCCTGGTGGCGCAAGGGTATCTTCGCGACCTCCTCAAGGTCACCGCGCAGGCTGTTGAAGGAATCCCGGGCTTAAGCCAAATCCTGTCACCAGATCGATGGATGCTTTGGCTCGGCTTGCTGTTTATCCTGGCGGTTTACTACTTTCCGACCGGCATCGTTGGCGTCCTCCGCGAAAAATCCCGACGGCGGAGCCAAGTCCGAAGGCCGGAACGGTCAGATCAACGAAGCGCAATCGGACGCCTGATGGAGCGCGTCCGATGACGCTTCCAGCAACCGTTTTGTCGGGATTTCTCGGCGCAGGTAAAACGACGCTTCTCAATCATCTGCTGCGCAACCCGGGATCGGAACGGCTCGCTGTTCTCGTGAATGATTTCGGTGCGATAAATATCGATCAGGAATTGGTCAGCGTACAGACCAGAAACCAGATCGAGCTCACAAACGGTTGTGTATGTTGTTCGATCCAGGACGATCTGGCCTCGGGGCTCGTCGCAGTCAGCAGGACATCAGAACGCTTCACTCGCGTCGTCCTCGAGTGTAGCGGCATCGCTCATCCTGCAGGTGTCCTGAAAGTATTCGGCAGCCCACCGGTCTCCGACCTCTTTGAAATCGACGGCATCTTTTGTCTGATTGACGCATCCAGTTTTATGGATCTTGATTTTCGGAGTACCGAGTTAGCTATCGATCAAGCCGCGACTGCCGATCTTGTACTGCTCAACAAGGGCGATCTCGTGTCACTCGATGCCCTCAATGAAGTGAGACAGGTTCTGCAGGACGCGCAGCAAAGCATGAAGATCATCGATGTTGTGAAGGCACAAATATCTCCGGCGGTTCTTTTTGGGACCCACCGGGCGCGGACGGAGACGTTCGGTAGTGACGAACTGACGCGAGTCGAACATCACGAAATGTACGAGAGCGTCGCTTACACGTGGCAAAGAACTATCGAACTGGCCGACTTCGAAAAATTGGTCAAGGCGCTACCTCCAAAAGTACTGCGCGGTAAGGGCATCTTGAACGTACGGACGAAAGAGGGAGAGCCTTCAAGGAAGGCGGTCTTCCAACTCGTCGGCAAGCGTTCGTCCATAGAAATCGTGTCCGACCGTGGCAATCGGGATAGCCAGATCGTTTTTATCGCCCGTCGGGGCGAGTTGGACCGTGAAGCTCTGTGTGCGGCGCTGGAGAATTGTGCCGGATCCGCCAATGTTTCGCTCATGGGGCGCCGGCGGCGTCCCCGGCGAGCGCCGGTTTGCGAATGAAAGGGAGGTTGATGATGAGGATGGCCGATAGGATGTTCTTTGGAGGGACTATTCGGACGATGAATCCGGAGAAACCGCTCGTCGAAGCCGTCGCGGTCCGAGAAGGAAGAATCGTGGCTTTTGGGGCGAAGAAGGAGGTCGAGTCTCTCGTTGGCTCGTCTACCGAGCATGTCGATCTCAGAGGTAAGGCGATGCTTCCGGGGTTTGTGGAAGCGCACAGCCATCCGCTTATGAGCGCCATGGCCTGGGGAGATCCAGTTGTTGATATCAGGACGGTTCATGAACCGACCTTCGCGGCGGTACTGGCAAAGATGCGCCGTCGGGTAGCTAAGGCCAAGCCGGACGAGATCTTGTGGTTCCTAGGTCTCGATCCTCAGTTGCACGAAGGGATGGAGGAGCCCTCGCGCGAACTTCTTGACGAGATCGCCCCCAACAACGCGGTCATCGTGCAAACCATCAATTTCCACGGGGTATTCGTCAACACCAAGGCTCTGGCGGTCTTTGGAATTACGAAAGGCTATGAACCGCCTCTCGGCGGAAAGTATGTGTTGGGAAAGGACGGACTCCCGTGGAAATTCGCCGAAACGGCTGCTTGGCAGCTTTGCAACAAATTCTACGAGCTCTGTGGTGAGGAGAGAACCAGGCGTAGTTTCGAGGAGTGGGTCCAGAAGTTCGTAAAGGCCGGTTACACCACTACCTCGGAAATCATGGTCGAGCCCGGCAGCGCTCGCATGCTGCAAGCGGCGATTAAATCGCGGCAAAATCCGCTGCGTATCGTCGGGTACGAATCGAAGCACCTCGGGGGTGAAGTAACGGTGCCGCTTCAGTTCGGAGATGATGATTTTCGAATGATCGGCACTAAGCTTCATCTAGACGGATCGGTGCTTCTGGGAAACGTATGGACTACGACCCCCTACCTCAATAACCAGATGACTCTCAAGGGAATGGGACTGCCCGAGAATAGCACCGGTCACCCCAACCTTTCGGAGGAGAAGGCGTACAATCTCGTCCGGAAGTATGTAGGTGAGGGATGGCAAATGTCGGTCCACGCCCACGGCGATAAATCCATCGATATGGCTCTCAATGTGTACGAGAAAGCCCTAGATGAGATCGGGGCGGATAAGGTGTCGGGCCCACTCCGTATCGAGCATTGTGGCATCATGCGGGAGGATCAGATCGACCGGGCAATTCGCCTTGGTGTCGTGTGCTCCTTCTTTCTTCCCTACATCCACTATTGGGGCGAAGCGCTGCGGGACTTCTTGCTCGGCGAAGAGCGGGCTAACCGGTTCGTGCCGTCCGGTTCGGCCACTCGGAAAGGGATGCGTGTCTCCTACCATTGCGACTCACCAATGACCTGGCCGGATGCGCTGATTTGCCTCGACGTTGCGGTCAATCGCCGCACACGAAAAGGCGCGGTGCTCGGTGCAGATCAACGCGTCTCGATGGACGAGGCATTGAAGGCGATCACCATTGATGCAGCGCACCAGTTGCAGATGGAAGACCGCATCGGCAGCATCGCGGTCGGGAAGTATGCCGATTTCGTCGTTCTCGACCAGGATCCCGTCACTTGCGATCCTGGCCATATCTTGAACATCGGCATCTTGAAGACGATCGTCGCAGGCCACGACACGGACGAATACGTCAGGCGAATGGAGACCGTTTGATCGACCGTACGCGTCAAGCCCGCCTGGTACGACGGTTCAGGCGGGCGGCGCCTCATTGAGCTCTCGAGCAACCCGATCATGACCTTACCATCCATATGAGAGGTATCTGACATATGTCGAATAGCCAGCTAGCGGCCTATAACGGAGTTCAGCCTTTTGAGCCCCTCCACACTGATCTGATCGTTGGTCGAACGGTGATCGTTCACATCGATCCACAGAATGACTTTCTCCACGAGGATGGGCACTACGCGAAGTCCGGTATCGATATCAGTCATATGCGTCGGTCGATCCAGCCAATCCAGAAGCTCACGGCGGAATGCAGGCGTCGTGGCGTTCCGATTATTTGGACGCGCCACGGCACAAAGGGGGTAACCGACGGGGGGCCCTTCATGCAGCATCGCCCTTTCCTGCGTGACGGCGGTCTACGCCAGAACACCTGGGGGTACGAGGTCTACGAACCGCTAGGGGCCCTTCAATCGGACTGGTTCATCGAGAAGACGCGGCTCAGCGCTTTCTATAACACGAACCTCGAAGTCGTCCTCCGAGGGCTCAACGCGCATACGGTCATCATTACCGGGGTCCTCACCAATCAGTGCGTCGCCGCCACCGGAAAAGACGCGATGTTTCGCGACTTTCTTCCTATCGTCGTGGAGGAAGCTACGGGAACGACGTTGCCAAATCTGCACGAACCTGCGATCGAGATGATGCGGGTAGGTTGGGCAGAGGTGACGTCGTTGAAGGACGTCTTGGCTCAACTGGAGAAGTTTCCGTTGATCAACGATTTGCCTGCATAACGGCAGAAGTCGAACGCGCCGGCGGCGCCAGGTAGGCCACGAAAAGCTACAAGGGAGAATTCTGTGAAGCGTCAGGGTATGGTGGTTACGCCTCAACCTGAGGCAACCGAAGCAGGACGAGACATCCTCGCGGCAGGAGGAAACGCAATTGACGCTGCGATCGCAGTCGCCCTGGTGCAGACCGTCGTCGATCCAATGATGTGCGGCATAGCTGGTTTCGGTAGCCTCGCCGCGTTTTTCCCGACGAAGGGTGTTCACACCTACTACGACTTCCATTCTCCAGCACCAGCGGCGGTTCGGCCGAACATGTGGGAGTCCCTGATCGAGGGCGAAGCCCGCGATGGTTACGGCTTTGTTCTGAAGGGAAATGTCAACGACATCGGCTACCAATCGATCTGCGTGCCGGCTTCGCTAAAAGCGTATGCCGCCGCGCATCGCGATCTCGGAAAGCTACCGTGGAAGGAGCTGTTTGCTCCTGCGATTGCCTACGCAGAAGGGGGATGGGACGTCAGGCCGCACGTCTACTCGTGGTGGTCGCAGGAAGGCGCCATGGGACGGGTAGGAAACGACAAGCGGATCGCCTACACGCCTAATGCCAAGGCCCTCTACTGTAGGGCGGACGGATCGCCGAAACGCATCGGG
The DNA here is from genome assembly GCF_056837965.1 of Bradyrhizobium ferriligni. Lineage (NCBI taxonomy): Bacteria > Pseudomonadati > Pseudomonadota > Alphaproteobacteria > Hyphomicrobiales > Nitrobacteraceae > Bradyrhizobium > Bradyrhizobium ferriligni. The sequence continues at coordinate 2,041 of NZ_JBXEJO010000064.1, read as the reverse complement.
GATCGCGTCGTAAATGGCGATTATGCCAACGTGCTTAGGACAATCGCAAAGCAAGGTGCGGACGTCTTCTACAAGGGAGAAATCGCGGACGCGATCGATGCTGATATGCGCGCTCATGACGGCATCCTACGTCGGAGCGATCTGGAAGGTTTCGAAATCAAGCTAAACCAGCCATTGTCGGGCACCTACCGCGGTTTCAAGGTAACCACTAACCAAGCGCCGGGCGGCGGCATCATGCTACTGGAAATGCTCGGTGCGCTCGAGAATTTCGATCTGCGATCACTTGGGCATAACAGCGTAGAATACATTCGCGTTGTCGCTGAGGCGATGAAGGCCGCGACGCGAGACAAGGACTCGTTCATCGGCGACCCTGCTTTCGTCGAAGTACCCACCGAGCGATTGACATCTAGACAGCATTGCGGAGACATCGCCAGATCGATCAAGGAAGGTAAGAAGATTCAAGTCGCCCGCTTGAATGCGGGCTTGCCAAGCAGGGACACCACTCAAGTCTCGATCTGTGACGGGGACGGAAACTGCATTTCGATGACGCATTCCCTGGGGATGCCGTCTGGTGTGATCACGCCCGGCTTAGGGTTCATGTACAACGGCTGTATGGGAGTATTCGATCCGAGGCCTGGCCGCGCAGGATCGTTGGCGCCTGGCAAGGCGAGGTTTTCTTCGATTTGCCCTTCCATCATCTTTAAAGACGATATGCCCTTTTTGGTCATCGGAGCTCCTGGCGCAACTCAAATTGCAATGGGGGTGTTGCAGGTGACGTTGAACGTCCTCGACTTCGAAATGTCGATGCTCGAGGCAGTTTCGTCACCGCGCTTTTCGGGAACGAGTGACGTCATCGATCTCTCGAATCGAATTACGCGTTCGACGGAAACGAAACTCATCGAGCTTGGATATCAAACGGAACGCTCGCCGCTGAGCCACACATTTGCTTGGGTACACGGCATCAAATTCGCCGCAGATGGACTACAAGGTGGCGCTGACCCCGCGACCGACGGTATGGCTCTTACCGCCTGATCACATGGGGCTTGGAGCAGGAACGGTTCAAGCAGTTGGCTTCCAACGTCCGGTAATTGTCGGCCCTGGAAGATCGCCTCGTCATCAGCATCGAAATGGCTCCTATCACATGGCTGGGATTCACGACGGCAGGAGCTCGAGGTCTGGAGTCCAATACGCGGCCGCGAACTGTGGAGGTTGCGCGCTTGCAGTGGACAACGGATTGATGGTCAAAATTTGCGACTCGGAACGGCACAAGGACGGATGGAGAAGAACTAAAAAGCGCTTCCCAGTGCTGTGAATCAACGTCGCGAAGTCAACGGCTCACGATGAGGTCCAGATTCCTCCAATTTGGTCGTCGTGCTTTTTTGCTTGGGCGCGTGCGGCGGTGGCCGCACCGGGCTCTTGCGAACCGAGCCGCATAGCGTCTCGGCCGTCCGGCTGCGATCCCTCGCGCAAGATATCAAGATATAATGTGTTGCTCGCCGGAGGCACTCGCCCGCGGGCCCCGCCGTCATTTCATGCCGGCGTCGCTGTCACTGTCCCGCGCTCGGGTGCCTTGTTGACCGGTCTCGCAACTGCAGTCGCCTCGGTGCCCGCGGGCATTGCATGCCCGCGTCGCTATCACCGCCCTGTCGTCGGCTGCGTTCTCAATTTGCTCACGCTTGCCTTGCGCCTTTTCTCCGCCGAGCTGCTCACCATTTTCATGGTTGAGATCTAAGGGGCAGCTGCCCCTCGCGCGCACCAGGGTGAAGCGCCGGCTGGCGCCGGCGCCGACCCGAGCGGTCTCCCCGGTCTTCCGCGCTGTTTTTAACTTTGCCGACTTCAGACGTCATGGCTCACGCTTGTGCAGACCCGCTTCTTGCGAAGCGGCCCTCATCGGGCGGGCGATACCCCTCCACTCGGGTCGCCCTGGCACTTGCTACCCCCGGTCTCGCCGACGGGCAGGGGCGCAGGCGCGGAGTGCGCCATGCACCCATGGAAGCAAAAGGAAGAATGATCATGTCGGCCAAATCAGTTGAAATCATTC